>DASPJU010000454.1:0-8636 GCA_035628475.1 Salinarimonas sp.
CTCGCCTCCGCGATGATGGCAGTCGCTATGGTGAGCGTCGCTTGGACGAGGAGCTGAGGCAGGACGTTTGGCAAGATGTGACGGAACGCGACTCGCCAGTGCGGGTTGCCCACGGCTCGCGCAGCCTCGACATAGTCTTCCGCCTTGATCGAGAGGACCTGCCCGCGCGTGAGGCGCACAAAGAGCGGGGTCGCGGTGATCCCGATAGCGATCATGGCGTTGCCGAGGCTAGGTCCCAGGAAGGCTGCGAGCGCGATGGCAAGGATCAGGAACGGGCAGGCGAGCATGGCGTCCGTGATCCGGCTGATCGCCGAGTCCGTGAGCCCGCCGAGATAGCCCGCCGCAAGGCCGATGGGTACGCCGACCCCAATGGCGATGGCTACCGAGAGCACACCAGCCATGAGCGAGGCCCGCGCCCCCCATAGAATGCGGGAGAGGATGTCCCGGCCCACCTCATCGGTGCCGAACCAGTATAGGGCCGAGGGCGCCTTGCGCACCGCTGACCAGGACTGCCGGATGGGATCGTGGGGCGCGATGTAGGGGGCGAGCACGGCCGCGAGTACCACGAGCACGATGACAGCGAGGCCTACCATGGCGCCCTTGCGCCGCCGCAGCAGGCGCCAAGCGCGCCAGCCGGGGCTCTCAATCGCCTCGGGCGCAAGGGCCGCGACGGGCAGGGCGGGGGTGGTGACGGTGCTCATCCACGCAGCCTCGGATTGACCAGGATGTAGCCGAGATCGGCAAGCAGATTCAGGAGGATATAGGTCGTGGCGGTGACGAGCACGACGCCTTGCACCACCGCGTAGTCCCGGTTGAACACCGCGTCGACGATGAGCTTGCCGAAGCCGGGGATCGTGAAGATCTGCTCGGTGAGCACCGCGCCTGACAGCAGCGTCCCGAACTCAAGGGCGCCCAGCGTGATCACGGGGGTGAGCGCGTTGCGCATGGCGTGCTTGAGCACGACGGCGCGCTCCGACAGGCCCTTGGCCCGGGCGGTGCGGACATAGTCGCTTTGCAGCGCCTGAAGCATGGCGCTGCGGGTGTGGCGCATGATGACGCCCGCGATGGAGTTGCCGAGCACGAAGGCCGGCATGATTGTAGTGGCGAGGCTCTGGCGCCAGTCCTCGAAAGGGCTGACATAGCCGGAGGCCGGCAGCCAGCCGAGCGTCACGGCGAACAGGTAGATCAGCATGATCCCGAGCCAGAAGTTCGGTGTCGAGATACCCCACAGGGCCACCACGTTAACGGCGTAGTCCCACGCTGTATCCTTCTTCACCGCCGAGATCGCCCCCGCGGTCACTCCGATTAAAAGGGCGATTACCATCGCCATGGTGGCGAGCTGAAGCGTAACGGGCAGCTTCTGGAGGATGAGGTCGAGGACTGGAGTCTTCAGGCGCATGGACTCGCCAAAGTCGCCCTGCAGGACCCCCGCAATCCAGTACAGGTACTGAACTGGGATCGGCCGGTCGAGGCGGTAGCGCGCCCGGATCTGCGCGATCACTTCGGGGTCGTTCTCCTCGCCTGCCATTACGGTGGCGGGATCGCCCGGCAGGAGCTGCTGGAGCAGGAAGATGAGCACCGACACCAGAAACAGGGTGGGGAGCAGTTGGACGAGGCGGCGGCCGATGAGGGCGAGCATGGGGTTACTGCTTCTCCCCTCCCCCATGTGGGAGAGGGGTTGGGGGTGGAGGTGGCACGTGGGGAGGCTCGCGCCTGCCATTCCGGGCTCTCAGCTCCGCCGAGCCCGGAATGGTAGCCTTGGTACGGCAGCGTTGGTGTGCGACACGAGAGAGCGCCACTCCCACCGCCAGCCCCTCTTCCCCAAGGGAGAGGGAAAGACTTTTACTTCAACACCAGCCCGTTCACCCGGATGAGCCCGTCGGGCAGCATCTTTAGGCCGTCCAGCCGCGCCGAGTGGGCGACGAACCACTTGCGGTGAAAGAGGTAGAGCTGCGGCGAATCGGCGAAGAACTGCGTCGCCATCCGCTCGTAGATCGCCTTGCGCTTGGCTGGGTCGCTCACGGTGCGGGCCTCGTCCAGCAGCGTGTCGACCTGCGCGTTCGAGTAGCCACCGTAGTTCTGCGGCGCCTTGCTCTTGGCGAAGATGTAGATGTTGCCGTCCGGGTCCGGGCGGCCGGACCAGTTGAGCATGTAGGCCTGGTAGCGGCCCTCCTCCGCCTCCTTGAGGGAGGTCGCGAACTCCACCACCCGGATCTTCATGTCGAAGCCCGCTTCCGCCGCCATGGCCTGGATCACCTCGGCGGTCTGCCGGGTCTCCGGGTTCTGGGGCACCATGAAGTCCACCACGATGGGGGTCTTCACTCCGGCCTCCGCGAGGAGCTTCTTGGCCGCCGCGACATCGCGCTTCGGCACGGGGAATTTCTGCTGGTAGTAGGGGTTCTCGGGCGAGACCCACTGGTTCCCGGGCACGTACTCGCCGTTGAACACCACCTGGTTGATAGCGTCGCGGTCGATGGAGAGCTCGAGGGCCTTGCGCACGCGGGCGTCGGAGCCGAGCGGCCCCTTGGCTGGATCACCCTTGCCCACGTTGATCCACATGCCCTGATAACCGATCTCCGTCACCGTCGCGAGGCGCAGGTTCCGGTTGGCGCGGATCTCTTTGATGTCAGTGGCGAGCACCCTCTCGGCCATGTCGAGCTGGCCCGAGCGCAGGTTGGCGAGGCGCACGGTGGAGTCGACAATAGGCTGGTAAGTGATGCGGTCGATCCTTACCGCATCCTTGTTCCAGTAGTCGGGGAAGCGCTCGACGACAATTCGGTCCTGCTGGATGCGCTCCACGAAGCGGTAGGGGCCAGCGCAAACGGGCTTCTGGCCGAACTTCTCCCCCGCCTCTCGGGCGGCCTTCGGCGACACCATCATGCCAGCCCGGTCGGTGAGCTGGGAGAGGAGCGGCGCGAAGGGCGTCTTGAGTTGGAGGCGCACAGTGATCGGGTCGACCACCTCGACCCCTTCGACGGCGGCGAGCTCGGGGCGGCGGAACGAGCCCTGCGTGTTGAGGTGACGCTCCAGGGAGAACTTCACCGCCTCCGCGTCCATGGCCTCGCCGTCGTGGAATTTGACGCCCGGACGCAGCTTCACGGTGACCGTCTTCCCGTCTTCGGAGGTCTCGTGAGAAACCGCGAGCTGCGGAACGATGTTAAGCTTCCCATCGATATCGAAGAGCTTGTCGCACATCGACGCGAACACGATGCGGCCCACATATGTGCGCCCGAAGGTCGGGTCGAGGACGTCAGGGTCCTCGGCGAGTCCGATGCGCAGGTGGCTCGGTGCCTGAGCGTGGGCGACAGTGGTGAGGAGGGCGAGGGCCGCCGCGGCGAGCACGGTTTGAAGGATCGTGGTTCTCATGGTTTCTCCCTGCGGCGCTCGTCCCGGCGCCCTTCTGGTAGGGTCGAAGCTAAGCAAGCTATGCGCCAGCCCGCTCGAACGCGGCAAAGAGGCGCTCAAGCCTCGGGTCGATCCGGCCCTCGCTGGGCAGGAGGTCGGCGCCACAAGGCAGGTCGCGCCAGAAGTGGCAGGCTGCCGAATGCCCGCTTCCGTCCTCGTCCAGGGGCGGGCGCTCGATGCGGCATACCGCCTGAGCATGCGGACAGCGGGTGTGAAGGTGGCAGCCGGGAGGCGGGGCAAGTGGGCTCGGCACGTCGCCGTCCAAGAGCCGACGGTTCCGCTGGGCCGTAGGAGAGGGGACCGGGATCGCCGACAGGAGCGCGCGGGTATAGGGGTGGCGCGGATCCCCGAAGACCTGGTCGGCCGTGCCCGTCTCTACGATGCGGCCGAGATACATAACCGCGACCCGGTCAGCGATGTGGCGCACCACCGAAAGGTCGTGGCTGATGAAGATATAAGCAAGGTTCAGCCGCCTCTGAAGGTTCTTGAGTAGGTTGAGGATTTGGGCGCGGATTGACACGTCTAGGGCTGAGACCGGCTCATCGCAGACGATCACTTTGGGCTCCACTGCGAGCGCCCGGGCGATGACGATACGCTGGCGCTGGCCGCCGGAGAACTCGTGCGGGTAGCGCGCTGCCTGCTCGGGGCGCAGCCCCACCTGCTCCAGGAGTGCCGCCACGCGGGCCGGGCGCTGCGCAGCGGGCACGATGGTATGCAGCATTATAGGTTCGGCCAGGATCTGGCCCACCGTCATGCGTGGGTTCAGTGAGGCAAAGGGATCCTGGAAGATGAGCTGCACGTCGCGCCGGTAGGATCGCATGGCGCTCTCAGTGAGCGTCGTCACGTCGGCGCCGCCGATTGTCACCTGCCCGCCGGTCGGCTCAAGGAGCCGCATCATGAGGCGCCCCACGGTCGACTTCCCGCAGCCCGACTCCCCCACTAGCGCTAGGGTCTCGCCCGGCTGCAGGCTCAGCGACACACCATCCACCGCCCGCACAGTGGCGAGGGGGCGCCCAAACAGGGAGCGCTTGGTCACGAAGTGCTTGACGAGGTCGCGAACTTCGAGCGCCGGGGTGTCGGGAGCAGCAGGCCTCATGCCACCAGCCTCTGCAACGGCGCGCGCCAGCAGCGCGAGAAATGGCCTGGCTCCACCTCGGCAAGCGGGGGAAGTGCCGCGCAGGCATCGACCCGAAATGGGCAGCGCCCTTGAAAGCGGCAGCCCTCGATCGCGCGCGTCATGGCTGGCACCGATCCCTCTATGGCCGCCAGCCGAGGGCGACGTACGTCAAGGCGTGGGAGCGAGCCGAGAAGCCCCACCGTATAAGGATGCTGGGGGAAGCGGAAGAGTTCGGCAACGGGTGCGCGCTCCACTACCTGCCCCGCATACATCACCACCACTTCGTCGCAGACTTCGGCCACGACGCCGAGGTCGTGGGTGATGAGCACGATTGCGGTGCCACTCTCCTCCTTGAGCTGCCGCATCAGCCCCAAGATCTGGGCCTGGATCGTAACGTCGAGCGCAGTGGTCGGCTCGTCGGCGATAAGGAGCTCCGGGTTGAGGGCGAGGGCCATAGCGATCATCACACGCTGACGCATGCCCCCTGAGAGTCGGTGTGGATAGTCGTGGACGCGCGCCTCGGGGGTTGGGATACGCACCCGGCGAAGCATCTCAACGGCGTGGGCGTCCGCCTCCTTGCGCGAGGTGCCCCGGTGTCGGACGACCGCCTCGGCGATTTGGTCCCCAACCGTGTAGGCGGGGTTGAGGGAGGTCATCGGCTCCTGGAAGATCATTGCCATGCGGTCGCCGCGCAGGTCACGCAATGTCCGGTCGGATGCGGTGAGCAGGTCACGCCCCTCGAACCGGACGGCACCCGACACCTCCGCCGCACCCTTCGGGAGGAGACCCATGACAGCGAGCGAGGTTACAGACTTACCGCAGCCAGACTCTCCGACCACTCCTAACGTCCGTCCGCTGTCAACTTTGAAGCTGACCCCATCAACAGCCCGATTCACCCGCCCGTCGCCTTGTGGGAAGGCGACGCGCAGATCCTCGATTGCGAGCAGGGGTTCACTCATCAAGATGTCCCGGCAGCAACATTCTCAGCCGCGATCGCCTCGGCGATGAGTCGTTCGATCTCCTCGCGCTCCAGCACACCATGCGGGTTGGTCTTGGATGGCATGAGGCGGCGGTAGTGAATGAAGCGCTGGCGGCTCACCTCCTCAAGGCGCGAAAGCTCGGCCAGGGGGTCGGCATGGTCGTCGACCCGAATGTCGAGGAAAGGATAATCCTCCTCGTCGTGAATTAGGAGACCAGATGCCTGCTTCCCACGCTTGTCACCTCCCGCATTCTCGCCAGCCTTCATAGCAGCGAGTAGCCGACGCGGAAAAGTTAGGTCGGCACGCTCGCCATAGACGCGCGCCGTCTCCTGGATCACCTCCGGGCCCGTGAGCATGTTGCCTGCAACGGAAAAGCCTTCGCGCACGAGGTGCCCGCACCAGGGTACGCACCGGTCGCCCGTGAAGGCTGCAAGGCGTCCAGCGCTGTCGAGCACGTGTATCTGGCGTTGGTGCCGACCTTCGTCGGCCTGAGTCAGCGCTAAGACGACGTCTCCAGCACACATGCCGTCGCGCATGAGTGCGAGGCCTCGCGGGCCGTAGAAGGGGTTTACGAAAGACTGGGTCGCGACAGCGCCAACACCCGACGCAATGAACGGCACGCGGCCACCGACTGCAAAGGCGCAGCTCGCCACGACGATGCCGATATGTCCGCTAGATGGATCGCGGGCGACGATGGACCAAGTCATTGAGCGGGAGCCGCGAGGAGTATGTGAGAGCGCGGATGCGCTGGCCAGGCGGTTTACCCAACGTAGTGCGATTAAAGCCGCCCGGCTTTCCGCATGGCAAGCGCATTCTCGTGGCGCATTCCCCATGCGAGGTGAGCCAAGTGCTTCGACCCCAGTCAGGCCAGCATCTATCGCGGTAGCCATGCAGCCCACGTAGTGCGGCACCCCCAGCTCACAGCCCCAACCCAATCGGCGAGAGCGTGTGTTGGTCACCCCTTCGCACCGAGGCAGTGTATGATGCGATGCGTCGTGCTATCCGGTTTCGTAAGCTCGGGGGAGGTCTCGCGGAGAGCATCCGAGGCGCGAAACCAGGGTCGGCGGTTCACCGTTTACAGGCCACAACCAGAACTTGATGCATGCATTCCCGAGTTCCGGTTGCAGATGCCCCGTTGAGTCGCAGGTACATTGCGGCCTCAGGATGATCTGACCGGAAGCTGTCGGGCTGCTTTCGGCTAGTTTTTGCTTGCGGTCCGCGCCGCGTCCAAGTTGGCCATAGATGCTGATCGGCTGGTGCCCAAAGAGCAAACATTTCGAACTTGACGCGCCAGGAATTCCCACTGGTTCACCGTCTAGCAAGGCACCTGCGACCGAAGTGACCCTCCTAGCATCACCGGCGCCGCCTAAGTTGAGCGCGGGTTTTGGCTGTATTACGAGTGTCTGAACAAGTCTAAAGCGCGGACGTATTGAGCCGGCGCCTGAATCAGCTCCCCCTTCCGCCATTGACCGCAGCGCCTTCTCCCTTCTCGTTTGCCTGTAGGCAGGTGTTCAGTTGCCTGTCGATCCGAACGCAAATGCTCTAGCAAATTCAACTGATATGCGCTCCGCTGCACGCTCTTGGAGGTTTGCGGTCGTTGCGTCCGAGGTGAAGGCGCTCGCCGGCCAGACCTCGAAGGCAACAGAGGAGATCGCGGGTCAGATCGGCGCGATCCAGGCTGCAACGAAGGACGTTGTGGTTGCCATCAGGGACATCGGTGCAACGATCCGGCAAGTGAGCGACATCTCAACCGCCATCGCCGCTGCGGTGGAGGAACAGGGTGCGACTACGCAGGAGATCGCCCGCAACGTGGCGGAGGCGGCTGTCGGGACGAGCGAGGTGTCGCGGTCAATCACAGGCGTGAGCGAGGCGGCACGCGAGACCGGCACTGCCGCGTCTCAGGTGCTTGAGGCCGCTTCGGAACTGTCCCAGCAGGCGGAGCGCCTTCGAGGCGAAATCGGGGAATTTCTTGCCAGGGGCAAGGCGGCCTAATTGTGCCAGTCACAATGGTTGGGTGTGAACCCGGCCTTCAGCATCTGAGCGATAGATTCCTCGCATGTACCCGCTCCCGCAGAACGAACCCGCCCGGCTGGACGCGCTGTATGTCCTCAGCGTGCTCGACACGCCGCCGGAGCCACACTTCGACGCAGTCTCGCGCACGGCCAGCGCTCTCTTTGGCGTGCCCATTGCGCTGGTATCGCTGATCGATCGCGACCGGCAGTGGTTCAAAGCCCGTTGCGGGCTGGACGTGGAGGGAACCTCTCGCGAGGCAGCATTCTGTACGTACACCATCCTGTCTGACGACGTGCTCGTCGTGGAGGACGCGACGACCGACGAGCGCTTCCGTGACAACCCTCTCGTGACTGGTGCACCCGGCATTCGCTTCTATGCGGGGGCACCCCTGATCATGGGACCGGGCATTCGTGTTGGCACCCTGTGCGTTATCGACACGGCTCCACGCTCGTTCACAGCAGAGCAGCGCTTCCAGTTGGCCGACTTGGCTCAGACCATCACGGCACTCCTACGCCTCAACCAAAGCCGCGCGGTCGCAGAAGCGGAGATTGCGGCTCGGCGTGAGCGCGAGCCTTTTCTTTCGTCGGTTCTCAATGCCTCCTCCGACTGCATCAAGGTGGTTGAGAACGACGGTTCGCTCACGTTCATGAACGCGAATGGCCTGTGCGCCATGGAGATCGAGTGCTTCGCAGACGTTCGCGGAGCCGAGTGGGCAGCTTTGTGGCCCAGCGAAGCCAGATCGCAGGTCTGCGCAGCCATCGAGACCGCCAAGCAGGGTAGCATGGCGCGCTTTGAGGCGTTCTGTCCCACCGCGAAGGGTACACCCAAGTGGTGGGACGTGACCGTGTCGCCTGTCACAAACAAGGATGGGCACGTCACGCGCCTCATCTCGATCTCACGAGACGTGACCGAACGCTATCTCTCGTCCCAGGCACTGGCGCGCAATGAGGAGCGCCTTCGCCTTGCGCTTGAAGCGACGGGCCTCGGCATCTGGGACATCGACCCACGAACCGGGGAGCGGAACTGGTCAACGGGGCTTCGCGACATCCTGGGCTACGGCGAGGATGTGGTTCCGGCACGGGCTGCATTCTTAGAGCGGCTGCACCCGGAGGACCGCGCCA
>DASPJU010000455.1:0-2517 GCA_035628475.1 Salinarimonas sp.
GTCGCGCGCGATCGCCAGCGCTTCCTTGTCGGAAGTAACGCCGCCCTCAGAGCCGGGCACGACCGGAATGCCGAGACGCTGCGCCGTGCGCTTGGCCTCGATCTTGTCGCCCATCAGGCGGATGTGCTCGGCTTTCGGCCCGATGAACTGGATGTTGTGCTCGCCCAGAATCTCGGCAAAGCGCGCATTTTCCGAGAGGAATCCATAGCCTGGATGCACCGCGTCGGCGCCGGTGATCTCGCAGGCCGCGATCAGCGACGGGATGTTGAGATAGGAGTCGCGGGCCGCGGGCGGGCCGATGCAGACGCTCTCGTCGGCGAGCCGCACATGCATCGCGTCCGCGTCGGCCGTGGAGTGCACCGCGACCGTCGCGATGCCGAGCTCCTTGGCCGCGCGCAGGATCCGCAGCGCGATCTCGCCGCGATTGGCGATGAGGATCTTGTCGAACATGCCGCCTGTCACCTGCTCGGGGAACGCCGGGCGCGGGAGCGCCCGGCATCGTGGTGGGCCGCGGCGTGCGGCGGGATGGCGCCCGCGCGCGAAACGCTCGGCCTCACTCGATGATCATCAAGGGCTCGCCGTACTCGACGGGCTGCCCGTCCTCGACGAGGATCGCGGTGACCACGCCGGCGCGCGGCGCCACGATCTCGTTGAAGGTCTTCATGGCCTCGATCAGCAGCACCTTCTCGCCCACCTCGACCCGCGCGCCGATCTCCACGAAGGGCTTCGTGTCCGGGGAGGGCCGGCGATAGGCCGTGCCGACCATCGGGGAGGGCAGGGCGCCCGGATGCTCCTTCGGGTTCGCGGCGGCCGCGGGCGCGACCGGCGCCGGCGCGACGGCCGCCGCGGCCGGGGGTGGCGCGTAGGCGGGAGCCATGGGCACCGCGACCTGGGCCGCCAGCGAGCGGGCGACGCGGATGCGCAGGTCGCCCTTCTCGACCTCGATCTCGGTGAGGTCCGTGTCGGCGATGAGGGTGGCGAGCTCGCGCACGAGCTCGGGATCGAACGGGCTACTCGCCTTGGCCATCACCTTCCATCCCTGTTGAGACCGGGTCGCGCCCTGCCGTCCCCGTCATGTCCGGGCCCCGCGCCGCTTCAGATGCGCGAGCAGCGCATCCAGGCCGAGCCTGTAGCTGTCCGCCCCGAAACCGCAAATCGCGCCGATGCAAACCGGCGCCATGAGCGATGTGTGGCGGAATGTCTCCCGCGCGTACACGTTCGAGAGATGAACCTCAACCACCGCCGCGCCCGATCCCGCGATCGCGTCGCGAAGGGCGACCGAGGTATGCGTGTAGGCGCCCGCGTTCAGCACGACCCCCTCGCCGGCGAGCCCCGCCTCCTGGATCCAGGTGACGAGCTCGCCTTCGTGGTTCGACTGCCGGACCGTCAGGGCCGCCCCGGCCGCCTCGGCCTGGTGGCGCAGCATGCCCTCGATGTCGGCGAGCGTCGTCGTGCCGTAGATGCCGGGCTCCCGGCGCCCGAGCAGGTTCAGGTTCGGCCCGTTGAGGACGTGGACGGCTTTCATCGACGCGCGGGGGCTCCGGTTCGTGAGGTCTCTTAGCCGAGGCGCGCGCCGGCGGGAAGGGCAGGGGCGGTCGGGTCCCCACCCTTGTCGGTCCGGGCGTTCGCCCCCCGGGGTCTCCTGGACAAGGCGGCGCTCAGCAGGTCGCCTTTCCGCATTTGCGGGTGTTGTCGATCGCCTTGCGTAGCGGGTCGATCCCGACCGCACCGAAGATCACCTCGTCGCCGACAATGAAGGCGGGGGTGCCCGTGAGGCCGAGCTTGTCGCCCAGCTGCACGTTGATGCCAATCGCCTCGCGGACCTCCGGGCCGTCGATGTCCTTTTGCAGGCGGGCCATGTCGAGCCCCATTTCCTTCGCGACCGCCATGGCGCGCTCGCCGTTGACCTGGCCCCGGGTCTCCATGAGGCGCGAATGGAAGTCGAACTGCCGCTCGCCCTTGAGCTGGAGGCGCGCCGCGGTGGAGACCCGCGCGGCCTCCACCGAGCCCGGCCCGAGCACCGGGAAGTCCTTGAACACCACCTTCAGCTTGGGATCGGCCTTGATCAGCGCCTTGATGTCGCCGAGCGCGCGCTTGCAGAAGCCGCAATTGTAGTCCGTGAACTCGACGAGCGTGACGTCCCCCTGCGGGTTGCCGGCCACGTGGTCGCGCGAGGAGTCGAAGATGCGGGACCGCTCGCTCTGGAGGGCCTGGACCTGGGCCGTCTTCTGCGCGTCGGTCTGGCGCCTTTCGAGCTCGGCGAAGACCTCCTGCAGGATTTCCGGGTTGGCGAGCAGGTAGTCCTTCACGATCCCCTCGATGGCGCGGCGCTGCTCGGGCGAGAAGGACGGCGCCTGCGCGAGCGCGGGGGCGGCGCCCAGGGCGAGGGCAACGGCGAGGCCGGGAAGGGCGAGACGGTGGGCGGCGGCGGCGGGTAGGACGACGGCGGGCGTGGCGGTGGATAACCGCCTCCTCCGCCCGGAGTCGGATACGACGGAGGGCCGGGCGGAGGACCGG
>DASPJU010000456.1:0-8072 GCA_035628475.1 Salinarimonas sp.
GGGCGTGCCCCTGGACGCCGTGAAGAACGGCTCGGCCGTGTCGAGCGACCTGAAGAAGATCCTGTTCGCGCAGGGGTCCGAGGACGCCTCGAGCCCGTCGCGCCTCGCCGTTCCCGCCCGCGCCTGAGGGAGCCCGCCACCATGCTCGGCCGCTTCTCCGCCCGCCTGTCGCCCGCCCCCGCCGCCGGAGCGCCCGCTCCGCCGCCCGGGCCGTCGGGCGCGCTCCCGCCCCCGCCCGTATCCAGGCCCGCGCCGCCCGCTCCCCTCAACGCGCCCCCGACCGCGCGACCGGAGATCCCCCCGCCCGGGCCGGCGGTGCCCGCCGCCTCCGCGCCCCCCGCTCCCGGGGCGCCCCCTCCGGCCGCCGCGACCCCGGCGCCCGAGGCGCCCAACCAAAAGCTCCTGGACGCGAAGGTGCGCCTGCACCGGCGCCTCATCGAGGAGCTCAACCTGGCCGCGGTCGAGAAGCTGCCCGAGGCCGAGCTCAGGCGCGAGATCCACGGCATCATCTCGCAATGGGTCGTGGCCGAGCGCCTCGCGCTCAACGCCCGCGAGCTCGAGAGCTTCGTCTCCGAGGTCATGGACGAGATGACGGGACTGGGGCCCCTGGAGACGCTCCTCAAGGACCCCACCATCTCGGACATCCTCATCAACGGCCACCAGAACATCTTCGTCGAGCGCCGCGGCATGCTGGAGCCCGTGCCCTCGCTGTTCAAGGACGAGGCGCATCTCATGCGCATCATCCAGAAGATCGTCTCGGCGGTGGGCCGGCGCGTCGACGAGTCGAACCCCCTATGCGACGCCCGCATGCTCGACGGCTCGCGCTTCAACTGCGCGGTGCGCCCCATCGGGGTCGACGGCCCGCTCGTCTCGATCCGCAAGTTCTCGAAATCGAAGCTGTCGCTGGACCGGCTGGTCGAGGTCGGAGCGCTGCGGCCCGCCATGGCCGAGGTGCTGGCCGCGGCCGTGCGGTGCCGCGTCACCACGATCATCTCGGGGGGCACGGGCTCGGGCAAGACCACGATGCTCAACGCGCTCTCCTCCTACATCTCCCACACGGAACGCCTGATCACCATCGAGGACGCCGCCGAGCTGCAGCTGCAGCAGCCGCACGTCGCCCGCATGGAGACGCGGCCGCCCAACGTCGAGGGCCGGGGCGAGATCCGCCAGCGCGACCTCGTCAAGAACGCGCTGCGCATGCGGCCCGAGCGCATCATCCTCGGCGAGTGCCGCGGCGAGGAGGCCTTCGACATGCTCCAGGCCATGAACACGGGCCACGAGGGCTCCATGGCCACGGTCCACGCCAACAATCCCCGCGAGGCGATCTCGCGCCTGGAGCAGATGATCGGCATGGCCGGCCTGCCCATGTCGCAGACCTCGATCCGCGGCCAGATCGCGGCCGCGATCCGCCTCGTGGTCCAGCTCTCGCGCCTCGCCGACGGCAAGCGCCGCGTCACCTCGGTGGCCGAGATCACGGGCATGGAGGGCGACATCATCCAGATGCAGGAGATCTACAAGTTCGTGCGCACCGGCACGGCCCCGGACGGAACCATCGAGGGCCACCACGTGGCCACGGGGCTGCGCCCGCGCTTCCTCGCCGAGCTGCAGTCGCACGGGGTGCAGATCCCGGGCTCCGCCTTCGATCCCGCCAAGCCCCTGTGAGGATCCCGTGCCCGCCGAGATCGATCCCCTCTACGTGTTCTACGCCGCCGCGGCGCTCGCGGCGGTGCTCGCGGGCGAGGCGCTCTACCTGCTGTTCTCGAGCAGCCGCAGCTACCGCTCCGGCGTCAACCGCCGCCTGGCGCTCTCCGCCGCCGAGGGGGACCGGGAGCAGGTGCTGGTGCAGCTGCGCCGGGAGCGCGGCCTCTCCGCGGACGGCGGCCTCGCCCTGCCGGCGGCGGCCCTCGGGCGGCTGATCACCCAGTCGGGCATCCGCGCCACGCCGGGCCGCCTCGCCCTGATGGCGCTCGGCCTCGCGGTGGCGGCGGCGCTCGCCGCGCTGCTCGCCACGGGCCACCCGCTCCTGGCGCTCGCGGCCGCGGGGGCGGGGGGAACGGTCCTGCCGATCCTCCTGCTCCAGGCGATGCGCAAGCGCCGGCGCAAGCGCTTCGGCGAGCAGTTCCCCGACGCCATCGACGTCATCGTGCGCTCGCTTCGCGCGGGCCATCCCGTGCCGCTGGCCGTCAGCATGGTGGCGCGCGAGATGGCCGATCCCATCGGCTCGGAATTCGGCATGGTGGCCGACGAGGTCACCTACGGCTCCGACCTGGAGGGCGCGATGCGCAAGCTGCAGGTGCGCGTCGGCCACGAGGACCTGCCCCTCTTCATCACCTCCATCGCCATCCAGTCCTCGACGGGCGGCAACCTGAGCCAGATCCTCGACAACCTCTCCAAGGTGATCCGCGAGCGCTTCAAGATGCGGCGCAAGATCAGGGGCCTGGCCGCGGAGGGCCGCGCCTCCGCCGTGATCCTGAGCGTCGCGCCGCTGATGGTCTTCGGGCTCATCAACTTCGTCTCGCCCGATTTCTACGGCGCGATCTGGCACGTGCCCCTCACCTGGTACGTGCTCGGCGGCGCCGGGGTCTGGATGGGCATCGGCAACCTCATCATGCGCCGGATGATCAACTTCAAGTTCTGACGCCGTCCCGGCGCCCTTGCCCGCCTCCAGCCCCGAGCCGCCCATGGACACCCTTCTCGGCCTCCTCGACGCCGTGCTCGCCGACCCCCTGCTGATCCCGGCCGTCCTCGCCGCGGCGGCGCTGGGAACGCTGGGCGCGCTCGCCTTCGGGATCCTGCGCAGCCGCAGCGCCCTGCTGCGGCGCGCCACCGAGGGCGTCGACCGCCAGGGCGCCGGCGCGCCGGCGGGCGTCGCGGACCGGCCCTTGGAGCGGCTGGTGGGCTATCTGGAGACCACCTTCTCGCTCAGCGACGCCAAGCAGGCGCGGGTGCTGCGCCAGCAGCTCGTCCAGGCGGGCTTCTACGACCAGCGCGCGCCGGCGCTCTATTTCGCGGCGCGCATCGGCGCGGCGATCGTCCTGGGGCTCGCCGGGCTCGTCGCGATCCCCTTCCTGGTCGGGCAGACCACCTCCGCGACGCTCTGGCTCTACAATGCGGGCTTCGCCCTGTTCGGGTATCTCATCCCCAGCTTCTACCTGTCCAACCGCACGGACGCGCGCAAGACCGAGTACCGCCTCGGCTTCCCCGACTTCATGGACCTCATGGTGGTCTGCTCCGAGGCTGGGCTCTCGCTCGAGGCCGCGATCGAGCGCATCGCCCGCGAGCTCGTGGAGGGCTATCCGGCGCTGGCCGAGAACCTCTACATGATCTCGCTGGAGCTGCGGGCCGGCAAGTCGGTCTCGGAGGCCCTCGACCGCTTCGGCCGGCGCCTCGGGATCGAGGAGGCCACGATGCTGGCCACGCTGCTCCAGCAATCGGCGGAGCTCGGCACGAGCCTCACCCAGTCGCTGCGGGTCTATTCCGACGAGATGCGCCACAAGCGCCTGTCCCGGGCCGAGGAGAAGGCCTACGCGTTGCCGGCCAAGCTTGTCGTTCCCTTAACGCTTTTCGTCTTTCCTGTGCTCCTCGTGACCCTGATGCTGCCGGTGGTGATCAAGGTCCGGGAGACCTTCATGTAGCGCCCGCCAGGACCGCCCGTCCGCGTCCCCCGCCCGTGCCGAAAGACCCGCCATGATCCGCTCAGCCCAGCTCGCCCTCGCCGCGGTCGCCGCCCTCGCGGTCGCGGGCTGCGAGACCGTGACGGTGGCGGGGTTCAAGCCGTCGGGCGAGCCCGCCCTCGCGACCGCGACGGTCGTGCCGGGGGCGGGTCCCGTGGCCACCGCCTCGCCCGACGAGGTCCGCGACGACCTGGCCCTGGGCAAGGAGCATTTCCGGGCCCGCAATTACGGCCTCGCCGAGCTGCACTTCCGCCGCGCCGTGGAGATCCGCGCCGGCGACGTCGAGGCCTGGCTGGGGCTCGCCGCGTCCTACGACCAGCTCAAGCGCTTCGAGCTCGCCGACCGGGCCTATGCCCGCGCCTTCGGGATCGCCGGGCCGACGCCGGAGCTGCTCAACAACCGGGGCTATTCCTACCTGCTGCGCGGCGACCTGCGCCGCGCGAGCCGCGACCTCGCCGAGGCGAGCCTCAAGGACCCCGCCGACGAGCGCATCCAGAACAATCTCAAGGCCCTCGACGAGCGCGCCCGCCGGCGCTGAGCCGGGCGCGCGCCGCCTCAGGCGACGCGCCGCTCCGGGCCGGGGAGCGGAGCCGGGACGGGCAGCGCCTCGAAGCCCGGACGGGCGAACAGGTAGCCCTGCTGCAGGGTCACGCCCATGTCGAGGAGCGTCCGGGCCTCGCCCTCGGTCTCGACGCCCTCGCCGATCGGGGTGATCGCGAGGTCGCGGCACACGGACAGCATCGAGGCCACGATGGTGCGGCGCACCGCGCTCCTGTCGATGTCGCGCACGAGCTCCATGTCGAGCTTGATCACGTCGGGCTGGAAGCGCGCGAGCAGCGACAGCCCCGCATAGCCCGCGCCGAAATCGTCGATCGCGGTCAGGAAGCCCATCTGCTTGTAGTGGTCGACGATGGAGGCGAGGTGGGCGTGGTCGGCCACCTCCTCGGACTCGGTGATCTCGAACAGGAGCCGGTCGAGGGGGAAGCCCGTCCGGCGCGCCGCCGCCAGCGTCACGGCGAGGCACGTGCGCGGCTCGTAGACCGCGTTGGGGAGGAAGTTGATCGACAGCCGGGCGCCCGTCGCGGGCAGGCCCAGCCGCGCCGCGAGCTCGATGGCGCGCCGGCGGCAGGCCTGGTCGAAGGCGTAGCGGTTGGCGTCGGTCACCTGGGACAGGATCGTCCCGGCTCCCTCCCCCGCGGGCCCGCGCACCAGCGCCTCGTAGGCATAGACGCCCCCGCCCGCGAGGTCGACGATGGGCTGGAACGCCATCGTGAACGGGATCGCGAAGCGCTCCCCGGAGCGGCACGCGCCGCAGGCGGGAGCGGCTTCGGCGGAACGGGGATCGGTCATGGGGGGGTCTCGGGCAGGACGCGGCGCCCCGGAGGGTGACCCCGATGCGTAAAGATTGTCCCCACCGCGGCCCGCTCCCCGGTGCGCGGGAGCCAATGGCGGGTGCGCGCGTTGTCCCGGCAGGCGGGACCTCAAGCCCGCACGGGAGACGACGATGAACCAACCTGTGACCGGCAAGCGCGACGTGGCGGGCGGGAAGGCCCGCGAGCGCCCGGCCGCCGAGGGCGTCGACAAGACCCCCGTCGACGAGCGCCAGCAGGGCCAGACCCTCGCCAAGAAGACCAACGAGCACCTGGAGCAGAAGGTCGACGAGTCGCTCGAGGAGACCTTCCCGGCCAGCGACCCGCCGTCCTTCAACATCACGCGCTAGGCGCAAGCTCCCCTCTCCCTTGGGGAGCGGGATGCGCGACGTGCCGGGGGGCGGGGAGGAGCCGCGTATAATCAGCTCCGTCCCTCATGCCGAGGTGCGAAGCCGCAGGCTGAACCTCGAAGCACGCACCACGCCGCCACAGCCGTCCGCAGATCCCTGGAGCGCCCTTCGAGGCCCGGCTGCGCAGGGCACCTCAGGACGAGGGCGAAGGGCGGGACCGGAGCGAGGCTCCCGACCGCGTGACCCCTTACCGCTGGCCCCTCTCCCGCAGGGAGAGGGCAGCTCCCTCAGCCCTCCGCCTCGATGAGCCGCCGGGCGATGACCTGCGCCTGGATCTCGGCCGCGCCCTCGAAGATCGACAGGATGCGGGCGTCGCAGAGCACGCGGCTGATCGCGTATTCCAGCGCGAAGCCGTTGCCGCCGTGGATCTGGAGCGCGTTGTCGGCCGCGGCCCAGGCGACGCGGGCGGCGAGCAGCTTCGCCATGCCGGCCTCCAGGTCGCAGCGCCGCCCCTCGTCCTTGGCCCGGCCCGCGAAATAGGTGAGCTGGCGGGCGAGATGGATCTCGGCCGCCATCAGGGCGATCTTGTCGGCGACCCTGGGGTAAGCGACGAGGGGCTTGCCGAACTGGACGCGCTCCTCGGCATAGCGCAGGCCCAGGTCGAGGGCGGACTGCGCGACGCCCACCGCCCGGGCCGCGGTCTGGATGCGGGCCGCCTCGAAGGTCTGCATGAGCTGCTTGAAGCCCTGGCCCTCGACGCCGCCCAGCAGGTTCTCCGCGGGCACCGCGAAGCCGTCGAAGGCGAGCTCGTACTCCTTCATGCCCCGATAGCCCAGGACCTCGATCTCGCCGCCGGTGAGGCCCTCGACCGGGAAGGGGTCCTCGTCGGTGCCCCGCGGCTTCTCGGCGAGCAGGATCGACAGGCCGCGATGGCCCGGCTCCTCGGGCCTGGTGCGCACCAGCATGGTCATGAGGTCGGCGCGCACGGGATGCGTGATCCAGGTCTTGTTGCCCGACACCCGCCAGACCGCGCCGTCGAGCGTGGCGCGGGTCTTGAGCGAGGCGAGGTCGGAGCCCGTGTTGGGCTCGGTGAAGACCGCGGTGGGCAGGATCTCGCCCGAGGCGATGGCGGGCAGGAACCGGGCCTTCTGCTCGTCGGTGCCCCCCCCTAGGATCAGCTCCGCCGCGATCTCGGAGCGGGTGCCCAGCGAGCCCACCCCGATATAGGCCCGCGACAGCTCCTCCGACACCACGCACATCGAGACCTTGGACAGCCCCAGGCCCCCGTATTCCTCGGGGATCGTCAGGCCGAACACGCCGAGCTCGGCCATCTTGGCCACGACCTCGAGGGGGATATAGGCGTTGGCGAGGTGCCAGTGGTGGGCGTGGGGCTCGACCTCGGCCTGGCCGAAGCGGCGCATCTCGCCGCGGATGGCCTCCAGGGTCTCGTCGAGGCCCGGATCCCCCACGGTCGCCGACCCTTGCGCCTCCCGGATGAGCGCCACGAGGCGGGCGCGCCGGTCCGCGGTGTTGCCGTCCTCGATCAGCGCCTCGATCGCCTCGCTGCGCAGGCGCGCCGCCTCGCGGGCCGTGAAGCCCAGGGCCGTGAGGCGCACGATCTCGCCGGGGCTCATGGGGATGCCCCCGAAGACCTGGTCGAGATATTCGCCGAGCCCGATGCGCACGAGCAGCTCCTCGGTCTCGCCGAAGCGCCCCTCCGCCGTGAGCCGCTCCGCGTAGGCGGCGAGCTCGCGCACGGCCCCGGCATAGGTCGCGAGCCAGGCCAGGCCGTGGGCGGCGTGCTGCTCGGCCTCGAGCCGGGCCGAGGACACGCGGCCGTCCTGAACGACCCGCGCCCGCACCCGCCGCGTCGCCTCCGCGACGAGGGCGGCGAGATCCTCCGCCGCCTGGCGGCTCGTGGGCAGGAGGTCGGGAGCGGTCGCGGCGGCGGACAGGGCGGTCATGCGGGGTCTCTCTCGGTTCTCGCAGTGCAGCATAAACGCACGCGGTCGCGCTGTTGATCCCCCTTTCGGCCACACCTCTCCCCGCGGGGAGGGGAGCGCCTTATCCTCGGCTCGCCACCGCGACGCCCGCGGCCGCGACCGCCATGCCGAGGACCTGGACGGCCGACAGGGTCTCGCCGAACCCCGCATAGGCCATGAGCGCCGAGACGGGCGGGACGAGGTAGAGGAGCGCCGCCACCCCCGCCACGGCGCCCCGGCGGATGAGGAGCATGAGGAGGCCGATCGCGCCGATGGACAGGCCCACCACGGCCCAGGCGAGCCCCACCAGGAAGGCGGGGGTCGGGTCGAGGCGGCCCTCCTCCAGGAGCAACGCCACCGGCAGGGTGACGAGGAGGGCGCCGGCATATTGGGCGATGGTGTTGGTGCGCGGATCGGCCGTGCCGCCGGTGCGCTTCTGCCAGATCGTGCCGAAGGTGATCGAGATCATGCCGGCGACGCAGACGAGCAGGCTCACCGGCGGGAAGCCCTCCGCGCCGCCGAGGCGGGGCGCCACCACGAGGAGCGCGCCCAAGAACCCGATCGCGATGCCGGCCCAGCGCCGCGGGCTCACCCTCTCGCCGAGCAGCGGGCCCACCAGGGCGGCGGTCGCGAGCGGCTGCAGCCCCGCGATCAGCGCCGCGATCCCCGCCGGCAGCCCGTGCTTGACCGACCAGA
>DASPJU010000457.1:0-3802 GCA_035628475.1 Salinarimonas sp.
TCGGACCGATGTTGGCTGGACCCCACACAATTTATACGTTATTGCAATTCGGGGCAGTTTCCGCCGCGTTCACTGCTGAACGAGATGGAAACGGCCCCACCCCGCGGCCCGGCTCTCCAAGCCACGTCGACCGCAGGGTGAGTCCGTAGGGGTGCGGCTGGCTAGGCCGCCTTGCGGATCTGCTCGATCGGGCGACCGAAGTGCTCGGTCAGCTTCGCGAGCATCGCGGGCGTCGCGCGCCCGGCGGCGCGCTCGTCGAGCGCCTGCTTGAGCTCCGGGTTCTGCTCGGCCGCGCTGACCTTCTGCAGCTCGGCGGCCTGGTGCTTGCGCAGCACCTGCTCCACCTCGCTCGCCAGCTCGCGGTGCACGACGGTGGCGCCGCGCTTGATGGCCTTGTTGATGCGGTCGATGGTCTTGCCGAGCAGATCCTCGGCATCGAACACCGACACCACCTCGGGCTCCTTCTTCAGCGAGTACCACGCCGTGCCGACCACGACTTCCATGTGGGCGGTCAGCTCTTCGCTGTTGGCCTCGAACGCGAAGCCGTTGTCGCGGAACGCGAGCTTCTTCTCGCTCTTGTTCCAGCCGAGATTGCCGAACTTCTCGAGGTACACCACGAGGGCGTCGCGGCGCACGCTGTTCGCGAGCACTTCGAAGAGCTGCATGGCCGGGGTGGCGTTGCGGTGCACGATCGACTGCGCGATGCATTGCGCGGCCGCGTCCTGCACGGCCTTGTCGAGGGCGACCTTCCGCGTCCCGATCGCCTTGATGCTCTTCGCGAGCTCCGAAGCGGCGATGATGCTGAACATGATACGGGGCATAACGATCTCCTTCAGGGTTGTGGGTCTTGCGTAGGCCCGTTGCTGCGTGGGCTTTCTCATCGGGCCACGTGGTCTACTTCGCGGCGAAGCGTTTGGTCGGGCGGTGATTCCAAGCGGGCGACATGACGAACGCTTGCGGCATGGGCTCGGGGCCCGCGTCGTAGGCGTCCAAGGTCTTGCAGATGCTGGGCGGCGACGGGCGGTAGAACCCATGCAGCCTGCGGTGCGATACCGACCGGCCCGGCGCTTTGCTATACACGACGGGCGCGGCGACTGCGTTCTGCGGGTACTTTGTCGGTTTCATGCGTCGGGCTCCTGTGGGTTAGCGGGCCCGATGAGAAAGCCCGCGGGTTAGGGCGCGACCTTGATCGCGACCATGCCGCGGGCTTGACTGCGCGATGCTATGGCTGCGTGATCTGACGAGAACGCGGTTTGCACCGCGCAGCGTTATGCCCCTACGTTTTGTTGTCATCGGTCTCATGCCCTGCGCCGGTTACTCTCGGCGGGAGGCAGCACCCCCGACTACTGTCGCGCGTCCATGTTGCGGCGCATTGCGCGCCACGCGACCGAGCCAAGCACGCTTCCCCGGAAGTAGTCGCCCTGCGTGGTCTACCCAAGCCGTCGGGGGTTCAACCCTAAGCGAGCGCAGGCGCCGAACGATCTGCGTGCGGACTCCTACGGCGCCGGGCTAATTGCGGCCCGGACCTCCGGCCCCGAAAGACTCGGGACACAGGGGGCGGGCCGACAGGGGGAGGGGGGTGGGCCAAGGGGGAGGCGGGGGGCCAGGGGGCCTTCAATTGTCACGTGTAGGGCGGGGCCCACATTTCACCTTGTTTACGAGTAAACAGATTGACGGCGCTCCGATCCGCGCGCATATTCCTCCTCACCCACATCGCCACCGAATCCGACCACGACCATGCTCAATGCACTCCTGTCGGCAAGCCGAGTCCCAGCGATGTGGCCCCTTTTCTAGGAGCTGCCGATGGCAACGATTTCCCCGACGTACACCTCACTCGCTGCGACAAACCGCCACTCGACCGGCGGCATCATCGTCCAGTGGACCCCCGTCACGAGCGCTGACACCTGCGCGGCTGCGGACATCGTCGACTACGCGGATCGCTCCGTGCAGATCACCGGCACCTTCGACAGCGCCACCGTGAAGCTCCAGGGCTCGAACGACGGCACCAACTTCGCCGACCTCACCGACCCCCAGGGCAACGCGATCAGCAAGACCGCCGCGGCGCTCGAGGCCGTCATGGAGCTCACCGCCTACACCAAGCCCACCTTCTCCGGGGGCGGCGCGAGCCAGTCCCTCACCGTCACCATGCTCTGCCGTAAGGAGGCCAAATAATGCTTACCCATCAGCAACTTACGGCGGCTGCGGAGCTCCTGGAGACCGAAGCCCGCCGGCGTGACGCCCTCCTCACCACCGCTGCTGTCCTGCGCGACCTGGGTGCCCTGAAGGGGCAACTCGACGAGACCGAGCGCCGCGCCGCGGCCGCCAAGGCCGACCTGGCCGTGGCCGAGAAGGAGCTCGACGACGCCCGCATGGCGACCCAGACCGAGCTCGACCGGGCGCGCGCCGTGGCAACCAAGGCTGGAGCCGATGCCGAGCACGTGATGCTCGAGGCCCGCAAGAACGCCGCGGAGCGCGTCACGCGCGCCGAGAAAGAAGCTGCTGCGGTCATGTCGGATGCCGTCGCCCGCGCAAGCGAGGTGGAGCGGGAGGCCCTGGACAAGGCGGCCAACGCCGAGGCCGCGGCCGAGAAGGCGCGCCGGGAGCTCGCCGACCTGGAGAAGACCATCGCCGCGGCGAGCCTCGAGCTCGACCGCCTTACGGCCAACCTGGAGAAGGCGCGCGCCGAGGCCGCGCGGATCCTGGGCGGCTGACCCCATGACGATCTGGCTGCGGCGCCGCGGGCGTCGCGCTTTGGGCGCGGGTGGCCCTGGCGCGGGCGTCGATAACCTTCTGCTCGGGGACGGGACGAACTTCCTCCTGGGCGACGGCACGAGCGTGATCCTCCTTGGCTGATTCGACTATTGCCAACTTGCCCGACGGCACGACCGTCGAGGCCACCGATCGTATCCCGGTAGAGCGTTCGCCCTATGGTGCCGGGCAGAACCGCTATATCACGCCGGTCCAGCTCGAGACTTACCTCGCCGTCCTTGCGTTCAAGACGATTGCGGTGTCCGGGCAGTCCGACGTGGTGGCCGACGCGAAGGGCGACACGCTGACCCTCGCCGCGGGCGCGGGTATGTCGATCACGACGAATGCCGGGTCGGACACGATCACCTTCGCGAGTTCGATCACGCAGTACACCGACGAGCTCGCCCAGGATGCCGTCGGCACGATCCTGACCGACGGGAACACCGTCAACTTCACCTACGCCGACGCGACGCCGAGCATCACCGCGGAAGTTATTACACAGATGTCGATCACGTCGGATGGGAGTGGCATTAAGCTCTCCGGCGACGCGGCGAGCCCCGGCAACTCGAAGTATTACGGGACGAACGGCAGCGGGACAAAGGGTTTCTACGACCTGCCGGGCGGGGGCGGTGGGAGTGACATTGGCACGGTCCTGTTCACGCAATTAGGGCAATCCACTGTACTCGCCAGTACAACAACATGGGCTAGTCCAGGCTCAACAAACTTCAATGGCACGGACGGAAATAGAAAAATGCCCCTGCCTGTCGGCGGGACTCTGAAGAATCTGTATGTCAGGACAAATAACGCGCAACCAGGGGATGCGGGTATCACGATAACGCTTCGCAAGAACGGTGTAGCGCAATCGTTGGCCGTGACCATCGCGGCGGGATCAGCGGCGGGGACATTCTCAGATACGACCAACACAGTTACGGTTGTTGCAGGGGACTACATAGATTTGCAGTTTGCGAATTCTTCAACCAATACGTCAGCGCAATTCTTGGGTGTTTCGATGCTACTCGTATGAGCATGACCGCCACGATTTTTCTAGACCAGA
>DASPJU010000458.1:0-3497 GCA_035628475.1 Salinarimonas sp.
CCTGGAGCGGGCGGGCTGGGCGGACGCCGCCCGCGCCTTCATGATGGGCGACGCGTCGAGCCGCGCCTACGAGCGGCTCACGAGGCCATCCGGCGAGACCGCCGTCCTGATGATCTCGCCGCCGCGCCCCGACGGTCCGCCGATCCGGCGCGGCAAGTCCTACAGCGCGCTCGCCAAGCTCGCCGAGAGCGTCCACGCCTTCGTGGCCGTGGACCGGGGCCTGCGGGCGCTGGGCTTGAGCGCGCCGCGCATCTACGGCGAGGAGCTCGAGGCGGGCCTCCTCCTGCTCGAGGATCTGGGCCAGGAGGGCGTCGTCGACCCGCAGGGCCCCATGGTGGAGCGCTACGCCGAGGCCGCGGCGGTGCTGGCGCGCCTGCACGGCACGACCCTGCCCAACGTGCTTCCCGTGGCCGAGGACCGCGAGCACGTGGTGCCCGCCTATGACCTCGAGGCGATGCTCATCGAGGCCGACCTGCTCCTCGACTGGTACGCCCCCCACGTCGCCCGGGTCGAGATCCCCACCTCCGTGCGCATGGAGTTCGCCTCGCTCTGGACCGCCACCCTGGCGCCGGTGCTCGCCGAGCCCACCACCTGGACCCTGCGCGACTACCACTCGCCCAACCTCCTGTGGCTGCCCGACCGGGCGGGGCCCGCCCGGGTGGGGCTCATCGACTTCCAGGACGCGGTGCTCGGGCCGCCCGCCTACGACGTGGTCTCGCTCCTCCAGGACGCGCGGGTCGACGTCTCGGCCGAGACGGAGCTGCGGCTGCTGGGTCACTACGCCAAGGCCCGGCGCGCCGGCGATCCCGATTTCGACGTCGGCGCCTTCGCGGGCTCCTACGCGGTCATGGGGGCGCAGCGCGCCACCAAGATCCTGGGGATCTTCGCCCGCCTCGACCGGCGCGACCGCAAGCCCCAGTACCTGCGCCACATCCCCCGCATCGAGGCCTATCTGGCCCGCAACCTGCGCCATCCGGCGCTCGAGGCGCTCCAGGGCTGGTACGCGACGCATCTGCCGCATCTGGGCCGCGGGGACACGGCGTGACCGGGCTCGACACCGCCATGGTGCTGGCCGCGGGGCTGGGGCAGCGCATGCGCCCCATCACGCTGACGCTGCCCAAGCCCCTGGTCCGGATCGGCGGGCGCGCCATGCTGGACCATGCCCTCGACCGCCTCGCCGAGGCCGGCATCCCCCGCGCGGTGGTGAACGTGCATCACCTGGCCGACCAGATCGAGGCGCACCTGAAGGACCGCGCGGCGCCCGCCATCACGATCTCGGACGAGCGGGACGCGCTCCTCGAGACCGGCGGCGGCTGCAAGCGGGCCCTGCCGCTCCTGGGCGGGGAGCCCTTCCTGGTCCTCAACTCCGATTCCCTCTGGACCGAGGACGGGCGCTCCAACGTCGCCCGTCTGGTCGAGGCCTGGGACCCGGGGGCGATGGACATCCTGCTCCTCGTGGCCGAGGTTGCCGGGAGCCTCGGCTATGACGGGGCGGGGGATTTCGAGATGGACGCGGCCGGGCGGCTGACCCGCCGCGCGCCGGGGGGCCGGGCGCCCTTCGTCTATGCCGGGGTCGCGATCCTGAAGCCCGATCTCTTCGCCGGCACGCCCGAGGGCGCCTGGTCGCTCAACCTGCTCTTCGACCGCGCCGTCGCGGCGGGGCGCCTGCATGGCCTGTCCCTCGAGGGGCAATGGCTCCATGTCGGCACCCCCGAGGCGATCCCCGCCGCCGAGGCGCGCATGCGCGCGGCCGGACGCTAGGAGGCCGGGATGGGCGAGGCGCGAATCTTCACCGTCGCGCCGGGCGTGCCCTTCCTGCCGGCGCTCGCCGAGGCGCTGCTGGCCGGCCGGCTCATCCCGAGCTTCCCCGACGCCGACGACCCCCTCTCGCTCGCCGGCGCCGTGATCTACGTGCCCACGCGCCGCGCGGGCCGGGCCCTGGCGGCGCTGCTCGCCGAGGGCGCCGGCGCGGGCGCCGTGCTCCTGCCGCGCATCGTGCCCCTGGGCGAGGCGGACGCGGCCGAGCCGGAGCTGCCCGACGACGGCGCCTGGCTCGATCCGCCCGTCGCGCCCCTGGAGCGGCGCCTGATCCTGGCGCACCTGACGCAGGCCTGGGCCCGCCGGGTCGACCGCTCCGCGATGCGCCACGACGAGGCCACGCCCTTCCTCGTGCCCGGCACCCCCGCCGCGATCCTCGACCTCGCGGCGGCGCTGGAAGGCCTCATGGACGACCTCACCCACGAGGGCCTGCCCTGGGACGCTCTCCAGGCGGCGGTCGAGGGCGACTTCTCGCGCTATTTCGAGGTCACGCTCGATTTCGCGCGCATCGCCTCGGCCTTCTGGCCCGCGCGGCTGAAGGAGCGCGGGGCGAGCGACCCCGTCCTGCGGCGCACCCTCGCGATCGAGCGGCAGGCGACGCGGCTGCTCGCCGAGCGGCCCCGCACGCCCGTCGTGATCGCGGGCTCGACGGGCTCGCTCCCCGCGACCGCCGCCCTCATCCGCGCCGTCGCCCATCTGCCCCGCGGCGCCGTGGTGCTGCCCGGCCTCGACCACGACCTCGACGCCGCCGGCTGGGCCGCCATCGGCGGGAACGCCGACGCGGACTGCGTCCACGGGCACCCGCAGGCGGTCCTGCGCCGGCTCGTGGAGGAGCATCTGCGGGTCCCGCGCGAGGCCGTGCGCCCCCTGGGCCAGCCCGAGGAGGGGCCCGCCGCCCGCGCCCGCCTGCTCTCCCAGGCGCTGCGCCCCGCCGAGACCACGGAAGCCTGGGCGGCGCTCCCGGCGGGCGAGCGCGAGGCGCTCGGCCGGGCGGGCTGCGAGGGCCTGAGCCTCGTCGAGGCGGCGGACGAGCGCGAGGAAGCCCTCGCCATCGCGGTCGCCCTGCGCGAGACGCTCTCGGTCCCCGGCCGCACCGCCGCCCTCGTGACGCCCGACCGGGGGCTCGCCGCCCGCGTCGCCGCCGAGCTCGGCCGCTGGGACGTCACGGTCGACGATTCCGCGGGCCAGCCCCTTGGCCAGGCGAGCGCCGGGCGCCTGGCGCGCCTCGCCGCGGAGGCCGCCGCGAGCGACTTCGCGCCGCTCAAGGTCCTGGCGCTCCTGGCCCACCCGGCGGTGCGCCTGGGCCTGCCGCGCGGCGTCCTGGAGGCGGCGGCCCGCGCCCTGGAGATCGGCGCCTTTCGCGGCCCCCGACCGGCTCCGGGCCTCGCGGGCCTGGGCCGGGCCCTCGACCTGCGCCGGGGCGAGGAGGGCGGTCCCCTGCCCCGCCGCCGCCTCGCCGAGGGGGACTGGGCCGGCGCCGCCGACCTGCTGACCCGCCTCGGCGGGGCCTTCGAGGGCTTCGCGCCCGCCGACTGGCCCGAGGACGGGATCGACCTGCGGGGGCTGTGCGCGCCGCACCGCCGCGCCGTCGAGCGGCTCCTGGAGACGCCCGAGGGCGGTCCCGCCTACGTCGAGGACGGCTCGGCGGACGCGCTCTGGGCGCTCCTCGACGAGCTTGA
>DASPJU010000459.1:0-2034 GCA_035628475.1 Salinarimonas sp.
CGCAACCTGAGCAAGACACCATCGTCTGGCAGGATGGAAGCTCCACGACCGGCTTTGTCGTCTCCATCACTGGCGTTCTCGAACAGAACGGGAGACGTCTCGACAACAGGCTGCATGAGGCGGCGTGCGTGCAATTCGGACGTTCGTCACCACATCCGTGTAGGAGCCGATCGGCAGGTCGCGATCGACGCGCCAGAGGTGCTGAAGGAAGCGGGCGGCCTGACGAAAGCGGGTGTCGGTCTCGACGAAGCAGTGGTGCTGGCGCCTGATCGCCTCCGGGATGAGGGGCACGGCCGTGAGTGGGCCAAGGCCGCAGGGGTCGAAGAGGTCGGGCGAGAGGGCCGGGAGCGCGGCGGGCGACGAAGGGCTCTGGCCGTTGCCGGGCGGGATGGGGACGAGGTCGTTGGGCATCGGTGAACATCCTCCTGACCGCGAGGGTGCGGTCGAGGAGGGATTCAGGGGCGGGCCTTCGAAGTTGCGCGGCTGGCTACGAAGCGCCAGGCGTGGCGACGGCGAGCTCGCGGCGGAGTCGATGCCCGTCGATGCGCGGCAGCCCCATTGGATCGATGACCTGGCACGGCGAGGACCGGGCCTGGGGAAGCGTTGGGGCTCCGCGGGCCTGGCTCCTCACCGCTCGGCGCACGGGCGGTCTCGGCGGGGGGCTAGGGCGGCATGGCGGCTGGGGCAGGGCCCGGGGCCCTGCCGGCGGGAGCAGAGCGCTGCGCGCGTTGCTGTTTGGGGGATCTGCGTAGATTTAGTGCGCTCGCCAGCCATTTGACAGCGCTTGGGGCACTCCTGTGGCCCTCGGGGTGGAGCGTTTTGTAAGCGCTCGAGGCTCTGGCCACCCCTCGCTGATGAGGGCTGAACCTTGCGCCCCCGGGCTCCGGGATTGTCCGTGCGCTTCCAGTAGTGCGGAGTGTTGGGCTGCCGGGGCGCTTGCGGCGTGCTCGCTATGCCGGTCATTTGGATTAGGTGGGGCATTCCCGAAAAGCGGACGTCCGGCCCCCATGTGCAAGGTTGCGGTTGCGCCAAGAACCACCGTGAGCATCCGCGCGGCTGATCGAAAGACCCGCTCTCCGGCATTGATGCAAAGCTGAGCTCATTGCTATGTCGAGGGTAGCGACAAGACTTTCTGAGGTCTTGTGTTCACAATGGAGCACACGATGTTACCTCGGCTCTGGATTCCAGGCTTGGATCCGCAGCTGGATGAGTTCCAGGCTCTATTCGCGCAGGACCTCGAACGGTACCCAGACATCACGGCGCTTGAGATTAGCGAGGGCCGACGCATTGCCAGCGAGGTGCGACAGCGCGGACGCCTGATCACCCTCGAACCCTGCCGAGGACCGGCGCTCCTACACCACGCAACGGGACACGACCGCGCCGGCCCAGATTCCTGGTCCGAGCTGCCGAGCCGCCCACCCAACCAGGCCCTTCATCAAAGAAACAGGGCGGGGTGACCCCCGCCCTGCCGTGAGCGAGTGCGGACGGACCTAGGTCGCGCGGCTCGGCCCGTCGGCGAAGATGTCGCGATCCTTCGTCTCGGGGACGAAGAGCAAGCCGATCACGAAGGTGCCGAGCGCGATCACGATCGGGTACCAGAGGCCGTAATAGATGTCGCCCGACTGCGCGATCATCGCGAAGGCGGTCGCGGGCATGAGGCCGCCGAACCAGCCGTTGCCGATGTGGTAGGGCAGCGACATGCCGGTGTACCGGATCCGGGTCGGGAAGAGCTCGACGAGCGCCGCCGCGATCGGCCCGTACACCATGGTGACGAGGATCACCAGGAAGGTGAGCGTGAGCACCAGCATGAAGGGCTGGGCGCGGAAGATGTCGAAGAAGCCCGACAGCTTCACGATCTCGGCGTTGCTCGCCGCCGGATAGCCGGCCGCCGTGAGTGCCGCCGTCACGTCGCGGGTGAAGGCCGCCGGAGCGGTCTTGGCAGCGTCGCCGGTGAGCCGCGCGGCGTCGTAGGAGGCGACCTCCGTCTGGCCGATGCGCACCTTGGCCGGCTGCCCGGCGGGAGCGGGCTCGACC
>DASPJU010000460.1:0-2353 GCA_035628475.1 Salinarimonas sp.
CCGGCGCACCGGGTGCGTCCTTGATCTTCAGAATCCGACACCGTTACGAACTGCTCTCCCTGCACTTCTATCCAAGGAACCAATTCAATGAATTCCATAAGTCTTGAAGGCAAGGTCGCCATTGTCACTGGGGGAGGCCAAGGCATCGGGCGCGGCATCGCCTTGACGCTCGCCGCTGCCGGGGCCGCCGTTGTTGTGAACTCCGCCCGTCAGGAATCCTGTGGTGCGGTTGCCAAAGACATCCAGGACAAGGGCGGCAAGGCCATTGCCATCGCAGGAGACGTCGGCACGGCGGAAGCCGCGGAACGTGTCGTCAAGGCCGCCACAGAGCAACTGGGCAACATCCACATCCTCGTCAACAACGCCGGTATCACGCGTGATAACCTGCTGATGCGCATCAGCGAGCAGGACTGGGACGAGGTGTTGAGGGTGAACCTGAAGTCTGCCTTCCTGCTCTCCAAGGCGGTGGTGCGACCGATGATGAAAAACCGCTGGGGCCGCATCGTCAACATCACGAGCATCGTAGGGATCATGGGAAATGCAGGACAGGCCAATTACTGCGCCGCAAAGGCAGGCATGATCGGCTTCACGAAATCCCTCGCCCGTGAACTGGCGTCACGCAATATCCTGGTCAATGCTGTCGCCCCAGGTTTCATCACGACCTCCATGACCGACTCGCTCAGCGAAGACATCAAGAAGAAGATGATGGGCGAGATCCCCCTCGGCCGCTTCGGCGTGACGGAGGATATTTCCGGCCCCGTCCTCTTCCTCTGCAGCGAGCAGGCCGCCTACATCACTGGAACCACCCTTGAGGTAACCGGCGGACTCGGAATGTAATCGCACAGAATGCACTCAGTGTGCTGCCAGGACCGGAGACCGCTGGCCAGGTCTCCGGTCTTGCCTCGACCTTATCAATAAGACCCCCCCCTCATGCCCTTCCGCCCTCCCAAAGAACGTATTGATCGCCTCGCAGCGCAGCTGCTGAGCGAGTTGCAGAAGGCGCCAGGCGTCCAGGTGAAGAATGCGGAAGCGGTGAAGGCCGTCTTTCGAGCCGTCCTCGTTCAAAACCTGCAGGAGGAGTATGCCATCGAGGAGGAAGCAACGGCACTGCTTCGCCAGCATGGTCAGCAGATATACGAGGCCAACGCCGACTTCCAGAAAATGCTTCAGGAGGGGAAAAAGGTCTTGGCCAAGAAGAAGGGTTTCATCCTCTGAGCAGCACTGCTTGGACTAACCTCGTTGGCCCCTCCTGGGCAGGCAACTCTCACGACCAGCAGGCTCCTTGAAGACATGATCATGGTCCCCCAGTGCAGCACAACCCGCCCGCCTTTCCCATGCGCCCCGTAATATCCGACTGGCTCCGCGAGCGGAGGGCGCGCATCGCGCTGCTGCGCAGCGATACGTACCGACGCAATATGCTCACCCTGCTCGTGGTGAACCTCAAAAGCCTGATCACGCTGCCGCTCCTGGGTGTCTCAGTACTTCTGGCGGTCGTGGGAGTCCTTGCCACCCAACGATTCGCCGCCACCGCCTCTGAAGGCATGGAGCTGCTTCTGGTGCTCTCCGCCGCAGCCGCCGTTGTCCTCGGCGCCACCATCTACAGCTCTGAGCAGTTCTCCGGAACCTTCGAATTGCTCTGGCTTGCCACGGGCAGCGAGCAGGCCATGTTGCGGCTCAAGCTCTCCACCCTCATGATTGGATACATGATCCTCGTCCTCCCGGGGACGTGGCTCGTGACAACCTACCTCGATGGACTTCTCCCGTTCTTCCCGGCGCTGCTGTACCTTGCCCTGCATGGCTTCTTCATCCTCGTGTTGATGGCCTTCATCGGGACATACGTGCCGCAGACGTGGGCGGCTTTCCTCATTGGTGCAGCCGTCATTGCGGCTATTTACGTCAGCCTTCACGGCAGTGCTTCCCCGCTCAGCCCTTTCCTCAACCCGAGGCTGCCTGGGGTCTCCTCTGGAGCGATTATCGCGAATCGTGCTCTCCTGCTCATTGCCACGTCGATTATTCTAAACTCGACGGGCAAAAGGCTCCGACTCGCGTTCCAGGGCTGAAGGGACAGATATAGCCCGCTGGGACCTCCTCCGGTCCTGGTGCTTCTGCCCAGGGAGTGGCGCGGCCCCCATCCCTTTGCCCTTTCCACAGCTCTCCCGCTTCAGCAGCATGGCCGGAGCCACGGAGTGAGGTAAAGTAGCCTTGGAGAAGCAGAGCATTTCGAGCGTGACGCGGCGGCCATGGGGCGGGCTGCTGGATGCACCGGCGGGAAATGATCCCGCCGAGGTGCGCGATTCTGTGCACTGGCTCGGGGTGGGCATGCGGAAGTTCTCCGAGCTGTGCCTCTTATCGA
>DASPJU010000461.1:0-4129 GCA_035628475.1 Salinarimonas sp.
GCGACCACGAGGACGAGCAGGTGGTGCCGGATGGAGCGGGGGCGCGGTAGGGTCATCGGCTCTCGGGGGCGGCTCCTGTTGGGCGATTCGACCCGGACCATAACGCATGGCGTCCGGCGCCGTGTCCGGTGGGGGCCGCAAGACGTCGCGGGACCGCTCAGGCCGCCAGCGCCGCGGCGTCGCGCCCGCGCAGGCCCGCGAGCGAGGTCGCTCCCTCGGCCTCCATCCGCGCCAGCAGGTCGCGCTTGATGGCGCCGACGAGCCCCGGGCCCTCGTAGACCAGCGCGGTGTAGAGCTGGACGAGGCTCGCGCCGGCCAGGATCTTGGCCATGGCGGCCTCGCCCGAATCCACCCCGCCGACGCCGATGAGCGGCATCGCCTCGCCCACCCGCAGATAGGCCTGGGCGAGCAGCCGGGTCGAGGGGGCGAAGAGCGGCCGGCCCGAGAGGCCCCCGGTCTCCCGGGCGAGCGCGCTCTCGCGCAGCGTGTCCGGGCGCGCCACCGTGGTATTGGCCACCACGAGCGCGTCCACGCGCCGGCGCGTCGCCGTGGCCACGAGGGCATCCAAGGTGGCGGGATCGATGTCGGGGGCGATCTTGAGCAGGATCGCGGTCGAGGGACGCGTCGCGTCGCGGGCCTCGACGGCGCGGGCGAGCAACTCGTCCAGGAAGGCCTCGCCCTGCAGGTCGCGCAGGCCCGGCGTGTTGGGCGAGGACACGTTGACGGTGAGGAAGTCGACGAGGGCGGCGAGGCCCGTGACGCAGGCCGCGTAGTCGGCCAGCCGATCGGCCGCCTCCTTGTTGGCCCCGATATTGACGCCCACGATCCCCGGCCGCCCCTGCCGGGCCGCGAGACGCGCCCGCGCCGCCTCGAGCCCGTCGCTGTTGAGGCCGAAGCGGTTGATGATGGCGCGGTCCCCGGCGAGCCGGAACACCCGCGGGCGCGGGTTGCCGGCCTGGGGCCGGGGCACCACGCCGCCGAGCTCCACGAAGCCGAAGCCCAACCCCAGCAGGCGGTCGGGCACCTCGCACTGCTTGTCGAAGCCCGCCGCGAGCCCCACCGGGTTGGGGAAGCGCCGCCCGAGCGCGTCCACCGCCAGGCGGGGATCGTCCGGGGCGGGGCGCCGGGGCGGGGCGAGCCGCAGGGCCTGGAGGGTGAGCTTGTGGGCCGTCTCCGGATCGAGCCCGTGCAGGACCGGACGGACGAGGGGAAAGAGGGCCTCAATCACGGCGCGTCCTCCGGGGATCGCTGCGCTCCCCATGGGCTGCCCTGGTGGACCGGGCGGGCGAGGGGAAACCCATCCTCGATCACGGCACGTCCTCCGGGAAGCGGTGCGCCCCGTCCGCCGCGAGCGGCAGGGGGCGCGCCCAGAGCACGGCGGACATCGGCAGCGGGCCGTGGAGATGGGGAAACAGCGCGCCGCCTCGGGAGGGCTCCCAGCGCAGCGCCTCGCCCAGCGCGCCCGCGTCCACCGCCACGAGGAGGAGATCGTCCGCCCCGGAAAAATGCCGGCGCGCGGTCTCGCGCACCTGGTCGGGCGCCGAGAGATGGATGTAGCCGTCCGCGAGGTCCACGGGCGCGCCCGTGAAGACGCCGGCCCGCTCGGCCTCCCGCCAGTCCGCCCGCGGCGCGATCTTGTAGACGACGGTCATCGCGTGTCCCCTGCCGCGGCGAGCCATAGACCGCCCCGGGCCGGCGGCGCAACCGGCGCGCCCCCGGGCCGGTACAACCGGGCCCCCAACCCGGAATAATCATCGACGGCCGTGCTTGCGCTCTCAGCCCGCTTTGATTATTCCTAAAGCTAGGCCACCCTTCCCACCATTCACCCGTGCCATGGGGGCGCCATGCTGACCCACGCTCAGGTCTGGACCGCCATCGACCGGCTGGCGGAGCGCTACGGCCTGTCGGCCTCGGGGCTCGCCCGCAAGGCGGGGCTCGACGCCACGAGCTTCAACAAGTCCAAGCGCGTGAGCCCCGACGGGCGCCAGCGCTGGCCCTCCACCGAGTCCATCGCCAAGGTTCTGACCGCGACGGGCGCCTCGCTGCACGAGTTCATCACGCTCGCCGACCCGGACCCGTCCGGGGGCCAGGCCACGGTGCCGCTGGTGGGCTGGGCCCAGGCGGGCGCCGGGCGCCTGTTCACCCCCGACGGCATGCCCGCCGGCACGGGCTGGGAGGAGATCGACTTCCCCGATTTCAGTCCCGACAAGGTCATCGCCATCGAGGTGTCGGGGGATTCCATGCACCCGCTCTACCGCGACGGCGACGTGCTGATCGTCTCCCCCACCGCGACCCTGCGCAAGGGCGACCGGGTCGTGGTGCGGCTCGCCAACGGCGAGGTCATGGCCAAGGAGCTCAAGCGCCGCACCGCCCGCACCGTGGAGCTCAGCTCGCTCAACAAGGAGCACGAGGACCGGATCGTGGCCGTGGGCGAGATCGCCTGGATGGCCCGGGTGCTCTGGGTGCGGCAATAGGGCCGGCGGGGACCTCTGGAACCAATCCCGTCCGTCCGCGTTACGAACCGCTGCGGCTTTGCGCGTGCGGGGAGCGGGGATGGGAGTTGCGCGACCGGAGGCGGATGCGGGCCTCGTCCGGGCCCTTCGCGCCATGGTGGTGCTCAGCCTCGTGGGACCGGCGCTCCTGCTCGTCTATGCGGGCCTGTCCCATCATGGGGCGATCGTGCGCCAGACCGACGAGCGCATCGAGCGGGCCCTCGACGTCGTCCAGGAACATGCCACGGCCGCGCTCCAGACCGTGGAGCGCACGCTGTCGGAGACCAACGAGGTGCTGCGCGGGCGCTCCGACGCCGAGATCCTCGCCGAGGAGGGCCGCTTGAGCGCCCGGCTCGCTCGCAGCCAGGCCTCGCTGCCGCATATCGAGGCGATCTGGGCCTTCGCCCGCGACGGCCGGCCCCTGGTCTCCAGCACGGTGCTCCCCGTGCCGCGCGACCTCGACAATTCCGACCGCGACTATTTCCGGGCGCAGCGCGACGCCGACGCGGGGGTCTTCCTGGGCGACGTGATCACGGCCCGCATCGGCGACCGGCGCTTCTTCGTGGTGAGCGCCAGGCGCGACGAGGGCGGCGCGCCCGGCTTCGACGGGGTGGTGGCCGTCACGGTGTTGCCGGGCCATTTCCGCGACTTCTACGGCCGCATGTCCCGCGGCATCGCCGATTCCTTCGGCCTCGTGCGGGCGGACGGCGTCTTCCTCGCCCGCTACCCCGTGACGCCGGGCAGCCCCGAGCGGCTCAACGCCTCCAGCCTCTTCGTCCAGGCGCTGGCCTCCGCGCCGGACCGGGGGCGCTTCCGGGCCCGCTCGCAGATCGACGGCGTCGAGCGCGAGATCGGCTACCGGCGCGTGCCGGGCTTTCCCGTCTATGTCCAGGCCGGCGTCGAGATCGCGGCGATGGGGCGGGACTGGCGCGCCGGCATGCTCCCCCACGTGGCCTTCGGCCTGCCCGCGACGCTGTTCCTGTTCGGGGTGAGCCTCTACGCGCTGCGCCGCACCCAGGCCTTCCGCGCGGAGGTCGCCCGGCGCCAGGCCGCGGAGGCCGCGCTCAAGCAGGCCCAGCGCCTCGAGGCGGTGGGCCAGCTCACGGGAGGCGTCGCCCACGACTTCAACAACCTGCTCATGGTGATCAACGGGAACGCGGACCGCCTGCGCCGCGCCGGCCTGCCCGACGAGCGCCAGCGCCGGGCCGTGGAGGCCATCGCGGCGGCCGCCGCGCGGGGCGCCAGCCTCACCCGCCAGCTCCTGTCCTTCTCCCGCCGCCAGGTGCACGAGCCGGCGGTGCTGGACCTGCGCCGGAGCCTGCCCGCGGTCCAGGACATGCTGCGCTCGTCCCTGCGCGGCGACATCGCGGTGGAGATCGCCGTCGCCCCCGACCTGTGGTTCGTCAAGGTCGACCGCAGCGAGCTGGAGCTCGCGATCCTCAACGTCGCCGTGAACGCCCGCGACGCCATGCCCGACGGCGGCCGCCTCGCGGTCTCGGCCCGCAACGCCGGCGCCCCGGAGGCGGGCGCGCTCGGCCTCAAGGGCGAGTACGTGGCGCTCGCCCTCGCCGATACGGGCTGCGGCATTCCCCCCGAGGTGGCGGCGCGGGTGTTCGAGCCCTTCTTCACCACCAAGG
>DASPJU010000462.1:0-2162 GCA_035628475.1 Salinarimonas sp.
GAGTCGCCGTTCCGCATCCCCGTGCCTTCGAAGAGCCAGTGCTTTTCGTGGGCGCAGGTCCAGTCGGCGCTGCCGTTGTAGGGGAACGTCGAGCGCGCGCCCATGAGGAGGGCCGGGTTGGGCCCGTGCTCCTTCCAGGGCTTCTCGAACTTCTTGAGCTCATGCTCGAAGACGCCGAACTTGCCCAGGCGCGAAAAAGCCCGCCCGCGGAGGTCGATCAGGCCGTCGACGGAGTTCCCGCTGAAGAAGGCCATGTTCACGCCCGCGTTCACGGCCGCCAGGGCGTGGTCGTACATCGGGCGCGTCCAGTACTCGTCGTGGCCCACCGACAGGAACGCCTTCGCGCGGAGCGGGGCTTCCGCGTGAGTGTCGAGGTTGCTGATGTAGGAGACGTCGTAGCCCTCCCGCTCCATCCAGAACGCGAGCGGGAACTCCCAGAGCAGGAACTCGCCGGAGCCCTGCGACAGCGGGGCGTCGAAGATCTGCCGGTACTTGGCATAGGGGCGGTCGAAGCTGACCGCGACGCCCGGCCCCGTGTACCAGTCCTGCTTGCCGTCGTCGTAGAGCGAGTCCTTGAGCGGCCAGCGGTTGTAGGCGGCCCAGGTGGTGTCGCTGCACTGGAAGAGGAAGTCGCAGGGGCGGTCGTCGCGCACGATGAAGATGACGTAGCTTTGGGCGCTCGACGTCCTCAGCTTCCCGAGGTACACGCCGCTGACCCAGTCGTCGGGAACCGTGAAGCGGAGCGACGGCGTCCAGCGGCACTCGCGGAGGCGCTCCTCGCCGACGGGGGGATCGGGCTGGCGGCGGGCCTCGCCCGCGAGGGTCCGCACATGTCGGCCTCCCTGGCCGCCGTAATAGCCCAGACGGTAAATATCCAGGTGGAAGGGATCGTCGGCGCTGACCATGACGCTCAGGGATTCGCCCGCGCGGACGCTCGTCCTGGAGCAGTAGCCTTCGATCGCGGGGTCGCGGAGCTCTTTGCGGGCGGGCGCGGGCTTGAGCAGCCAGTCGCGCGTGCCGGGTTTGCGGTTCTCTTCGGCGACGAGCGAGGGACGTCGAGAAGCCGTGGCGCAGCCCAGCGCGCCGGCCAGGCCCAGCCCGACGGCGCCTTTGAGGAGGTCGCGGCGTTCAATCCTCATAATGTTCGTACGCTCGGCGGCGTATGTAGAATGATGCCTATGAACATGAACCGGCGACAAGTGCTCCAGGGCGCGGCCGCGCTTTCGCTGGCCGGCATGGCGTCGGCCGACGACGATCCTGCCTTCAAGATCAAGAACAACCGGGTGAAGCAGTCCATCATGGGCTGGACGTTCAACCCGATGCCCACCGAGGAGCTCGCGAAGCACTGCGCGGCGCTCGGGATGCACGCGATGGAGGGCGTCGACGCCAAGCACTACCCGATGATCCGCGACCTCGGCCTGAAGATCGCGCTCACGGGCTCGCACGGCTTCGCGAAGGGCCCGTGCGACCCGGCGCACAAGGCGTTCGCCATCCAGAAGATGCGCGAGGGCATCGACCTGGCGGTGAAGTTCGAGGCGCCGGCCGTCATCACGTTCACGGGCATGCGGGTGAAGGACCTCAGCGACGAGCAGATGACGAAGAACTGCGTGGAGGCCTGGAAGGAGGTCTGCGCGTACGCGGAGGAGAAGAAGATCAACGTCACCCTCGAGCACCTCAACTCGCGCGACGCGAGCCATCCGATGAAGGGACATCCGGGCTACTTCGGCGACGACGTCGACCACTGCGTCGACATGATCAAGGCCGTAGGGTCGCCGCGGATGAAGCTGCTGTTCGACATCTACCACGTGCAGATCATGAACGGGGACGTGATCCGGCACATCCGGCAGCACAAGGATTACATCGCCCACGTCCACACCGCGGGCGTGCCAGGGAGGGGAGAACTGGATGCGACGCAGGAGTTGAACTACCCGGCGGTGATGAAGGCGCTGGTCGAGATCGGGTACGAGGGGTTCGTGGCGCAGGAGTTTATCCCGACGTGGAAGGACAAGCTTGCGGCGCTGAGGCACGCGGTGAGGGTGTGTGACGTCTAAGGGAGAGAACTGAAGGGGAGAGAACTGAAGGGGAGACAAGGGGAAGGGGAGAAAGGGAGCGCTGAGGTCAGCGCTTGGTGGACCCACCCAGGGATTTGATGATCTGGCGGA
>DASPJU010000463.1:0-2526 GCA_035628475.1 Salinarimonas sp.
GCCCTGGAGGGCGAGGCCTTCCGGCGCTGGTGCATCGCGCCCGTGGCCGCGATCGTGAGGGGCGTGCGGGCCCAGGTGCCCGGCGCGCGCATCATCGCCTTTCCCCGGGGCGTGGGGGCGCCCGAGCTCGCCGCCTGCGCGGCGCTACCGGTCCAGGCCTTCGGCATCGGCCAGGGCGCGAGCCTCGCCCAGGCGCGGGAGACCTTGGGCGGGCGCGTCGCGCTGCAGGGCAATCTGGACCCGGAGGTCCTGGCGGCCGGCGGCGAGGCCCTCGACCGGGCGGTCGACGCGGTGCTGGCGGCCGCGCGAGGCCATCCCCACATCTTCAACCTGGGCCACGGCATCCTGCCGACCACCCCGATCCCGCATGTCGAGCGCATGCTCGCCCGCGTGCGATCGGCCTGACCCGCACCCCGAGACCTCCCGTGACGGATCCCTATCTCTGGCTGAAAGCCTTCCACGTCGTGGCCGTCATCGCCTGGATGGCGGCGATGCTCTACCTGCCCCGCCTGCTCGTCTATCACGCGGCCGCCGAGCGGGGCTCGGTGCAGTCCGAGACCTTCAAGGTCATGGAGCGCCGGCTGCTGAAAGCGATCATGACCCCCGCCATGATCGCGACATGGGTGCTGGGCCTGACCCTGGCCTGGCAGGGCGGGTGGTTCAAGGCGGGCTGGCTGCACGGCAAGCTGCTTCTCGTGCTGGCGCTCTCGGCCGTCCACGGGATGCTTGCGGGGCATGTCCGCCGCTTCGCCAGGGACGGCAACGTCCGGCCCACGCGCTATTTCCGCATCCTCAACGAGGTCCCGACGGTGCTGATGATCGCCATCGTGATCCTGGTGATCGTGAAGCCGTTCTGACCCGGAACTGGCGACGGGTCTCGATGGGGCCGCACGCACCGCCCCGAAGGTCGCGTCCGGCCGTGCGGTCCGGCTCCTCCGCGACGAACGCCCCGCAACCGTTTCGCCGCGCTCCGCGTTGGGGGCTTGAGCACGGCGCCGAGTTGCGCTAAGCCTCAAGCCTCTCCCCAAAGAGACTGGTCCCGCCTGGTTCGATCCGAGCCGCTCCGGTCCTCAGGCGCCGCGCGTTGCGCGCCGGCGCCCGTCTCGCCAGCCCGCCCCTCCCCCTCAGCCGCGCCCTGCGGTTCTGCCGGAAAGTCTTCCCCGATGCGGGAAATCAAACTCCAAGACCTGAAATCCAAATCCGCGACCGAGCTCATCACCTTCGCCGAGGAGGTCGAGGTCGAGAACGCCAGCACCATGCGCAAGCAGGAGCTGATGTTCACCATCCTCAAGCAATTGTCCCTGCGCGAGGTCGAGATCATCGGCGAGGGCGTCGTCGAGGTGCTGCAGGACGGCTTCGGCTTCCTGCGCTCGCCCGACTCGAACTACCTGCCGGGCCCGGACGACATCTATATCTCGCCCTCCCAGATCCGCCGCTTCGGCCTGCGCACCGGCGACACCGTCGAGGGGCCGATCCGGGGACCGAAGGAGGGCGAGCGCTATTTCGCGCTCCTCAAGGTCAACACCATCAATTTCGAGGATCCGGAGAAGATCCGGCACAAGGCGCATTTCGACAACCTGACGCCGCTCTATCCGGAACAGCGCCTGCGCCTCGAGATCGAGGACCCGACCCGCAAGGATCACTCGTCGCGGATCATCGACATCGTCTCGCCGATCGGCAAGGGCCAGCGTGCGCTCATCGTGGCGCCGCCCCGCACCGGCAAGACGGTGCTGCTCCAGAACATCGCTAAGTCCATCACGGCGAATCACCCGGAGTGCTACCTCATCGTGCTGCTCATCGACGAGCGGCCCGAGGAGGTGACCGACATGCAGCGCTCCGTGCGGGGCGAGGTGGTGTCCTCCACCTTCGACGAGCCGGCGGTGCGCCACGTCCAGGTCGCCGAGATGGTGATCGAGAAGGCCAAGCGCCTGGTGGAGCACGGACGCGACGTCGTCATCCTGCTCGACTCGATCACGCGCCTCGGGAGAGCCTACAACACGGTGGTGCCGTCCTCCGGCAAGGTGCTGACCGGCGGCGTCGACGCCAATGCCCTCCAGCGCCCGAAGCGGTTCTTCGGCGCGGCGCGCAACATCGAGGAGGGGGGCTCGCTCACCATCATCGCCACCGCGCTGATCGACACCGGCTCGCGCATGGACGAGGTGATCTTCGAGGAGTTCAAGGGCACCGGCAACTCGGAGATCATCCTGGACCGCAAGGTGTCGGACAAGCGCGTCTTCCCCGCGATCGACATCACGCGGTCCGGCACCCGCAAGGAAGAACTCCTGGTCGAGAAGGACGTGCTCACCAAGATGTATGTCCTGCGCCGCATCCTGAACCCGATGGGCACCGTCGACGCCATCGAGTTCCTGCTCGACAAGCTGCGCAAGACCAAGGGCAATTCGGAGTTCTTCGACTCGATGAACACCTGACCGTCCGTCGTTCCGGGAAGGCGGGCGGAGGCGGGGCCGTGTCCCCGAGACCAGCAAACGCAGGTTTGGGGGACACGGCCCCGCCGCCCCGGAATGA
>DASPJU010000464.1:0-2354 GCA_035628475.1 Salinarimonas sp.
GAGGGGAAGGCGTACGAGGACGTCTTCGACCGCTCGCTCGACCCCTCGCATCCGCGCTACGAGCTCAACCGGATCATCGACCGCGAGGGGCTGAGGAACGTGGGGCTCGGCTACGAGCACGTGCCCGGGCCGCAGGTGGCGCCGATCGAGAAGGTGCCCCAGTCGTCCGAGGGGATCGAGGGCTACGAGGGATTCCGTCACCTGGCCTTCGTGCGCGAGCCGGAGGCCCCGAAGCCGTGAGTCCGGCCGCCCGGCCGTTCCTCGGTAGCGCAGTATCCGACGTCCCTTTTTTTTCTTCAGTCCGTCCTGGGGGCTCGCTATGATCTCGGCTCGTTCCGGGGGTATCAGGGGAAGACGTAGCAGGGAAGGAGAGTCGGAGATGGGCCTCAACGCACGCCAGGAAGCGATTCAACGGATCGCCTCCGCGCAGCCGGTGAAGTCGGCGGTCGACTACACGAAGACCACCGCGGCCGAGCTGTACGGGACCAACGTGTTCAATCTTTCGGTGGCCAAGAAGCTGCTGTCGAAGGACGCCTACGCATCGCTGCTGAAGACCATCGAGCGGGGCGAGAAGATCGACGCGGCCTTCGCCAACGAGATCGCGGCGGCGATGAAGGAGTGGGCGGTGGCGCGCGGCGCGAGCCACTACTGCCACTGGTTCATGCCGATGACGGGCTCGACGGCCGAGAAGCACGACGCCTTCCTCATGTACACGGCCGACGGCCGGGCGATCAACGAGTTCTCGGGCAAGGTCCTGATCCAGGGCGAGCCGGACGCCTCGAGCTTCCCCTCGGGCGGCCTGCGCGCGACGTTCGAAGCGCGCGGCTACACGGCGTGGGATCCGACCAGCCCGGCCTTCCTGCTGGAGGGCCTCAACGGCAAGACGCTGGTGATCCCGACGGCCTTCTGCGGCTGGAAGGGCGAGGCCCTGGACGAGAAGACCCCCCTGCTGCGCGCGACGGACGCCCTGTCCACGCAGGCGGTGCGGCTCCTGAAGATCCTGGGCGTGCAGGCCACCCGCGTGAACACGACGGTGGGCCCCGAGCAGGAGTACTTCCTGATCGACCGGAACTTCTACCTGCAGCGGCCCGACCTCATCAACGCGGGCCGCTCGCTCTTCGGCGCGAAGCCGCCCAAGGGCCAGGAGATGGAGGACCACTACTTCGGCTCGATCCGCCCGCGGATCCTGGCGTTCATGGCGGAGGTCGAGCAGGAGTGCTACAAGCTCGGCATCCCGATCAAGACGCGGCACAACGAGGTGTCGCCCGCGCAGTTCGAGGTCGCCCCGATCTTCGAGGGCTCGAACGTGGCGTGCGACCACAACCTCATGGTGATGGAGACGTTCCGGCAGGTGGCCAACAAGCACGGGCTGCAGTGCCTGCTGCACGAGAAGCCCTTCGCCGGCGTGAACGGCTCCGGCAAGCACAACAACTGGTCGATGGCCGACGACAAGGGCAACAACCTGCTCGAGCCCGGCCACACGCCCGAGGACAACGCCCACTTCCTGGTCTTCCTGGCGGTGGTCGTCCGCGCGGTCAACAAGTGGGGCAAGCTCCTGCGCGTCGGCATCGCCCACTCGGGCAACGACCACCGGCTCGGCGCCAACGAGGCGCCCCCGGCGATCATCAGCGTCTACCTCGGCGACAAGCTGGCCGACGTGGTCGACAGCATCGTCAAGGGCCGCAAGGGCGCCAGCCGGTCGGGCGGGACGCTCGACATCGGCGTGCAGGCGCTCCCGAACCTGCCGCGGGACGCGTCCGACCGCAACCGCACGTCGCCCTTCGCGTTCACGGGCAACAAGTTCGAGTTCCGCGCGGTCGGGTCGTCGCAGAACATCGCCAAGCCCAACACGTACCTGAACCTGGCGGTGGCCGAGTCGCTCGACTACGTGGCCGGGGAGCTCGAGAAGCGGCTGGGCAAGAAGAAGAACCTCCACGACGCGATCAACGAGGTCGTCCAGGAGGTCCTCGAGGAGAACCAGAGGGTCATCTGGAACGGCGACAACTACACGAAGGAGTGGCACCAGGAGGCCGAGAAGCGCGGCCTGCCGAACCTGAAGAACACGGTCGACGCCCTGGCGGTCCTCGGGGACAAGGACGTGGTCGAGCTCTTCAAGAAGTACAAGGTGCTCACGGCCGAGGAGGTCGCCTCCCGCCAGGTGATCGGCTACGAGCAGTACTGCAAGACGATCAACATCGAGGCCCTGGTCACGGCGACGGTCGCCCGCCAGCAGATCCTGCCGGCGTCCCTGCACTACCAGAAGCAGCTGGCCGACACCGTGACGGCGACCAAGGCCGCGTCCAAGTCGGCGTCGACGGCCGCCGCCGAGGCCGCCCTCTCCGAGGTCGGCGAGC
>DASPJU010000465.1:0-2327 GCA_035628475.1 Salinarimonas sp.
TGGAGGAGATCCTCGCCTCCATCCGCAGGATCATCTCGGACGACCAGGAGAGCGCCAAGGGCGGCGGCGCCCCGGCCAAGACCGCGCCGGTGCCCGAGCCCGCGGAGGAGGACGAGGTGCTCGACCTCGCCATGGTGGCCAAGCCCGCCAAGCCGTCCCTGGAGCTCGAGCACGAGGACGTGACCTTCCGCGACCCGGACCCCGAGCCGATCGACTTCGACTCGATCAGCTTCGACGACGAGCCGGAACCGGAGCCCGAACCCGAGCCGGAACCCGTGTTCGAGCCGGAGCCGGCGCCCGTCTTCCGCGCCCGCGCGCCCGAGCCGTCCCTGGAGGACCGTCTCGTCTCGGCCACCACGGACGCCAGCGTGTCCCAGGCCTTCAACATGCTCGCCCACACGGTGCTGAGCAGCAACGCCCGCACCCTCGAGGACCTCGTGCGCGAGATGCTGCGGCCGATGCTGAAGACCTGGCTCGACGACAATCTGCCCACCATCGTCGAGCGGCTCGTGCGCGCCGAGATCGAGCGGGTCGCCCGCGGCGGCCGCTGACGCGGCCGGCTTTGTGGAGGGTGTGCGGCTCAGGTTCGGATCCGAAGGGGCGCGGACCGGGGCAGAGTGCCCCGAACAGCGGGTCGAGCGCACGTGGCTCTACCCCTCGTGCTCCGGCCCGGGTGGCCTCAGCCTCGGCGGGGCGCGCTCCCCGTCCGCGTTGCGGCGGTTGAGGGCGGCGCGGACCCGGTCGGCGAGCTCGGCGCGGCGATAGGGCTTGCCCAGCACGTCCATGTTCGGCGCGCGCGGCCCATGAGCCACGAGATCCTCGTTGTAGCCCGTGGTGAGCAGGACCGGCACGCCGGGCAAGCGCTCCTTGAACCGGTCCGCCAGGACGAGGCCGTTGACGGTCCCCGGCATCACGAGATCGGTGAAGAGCAGGTCGACGGCGCCTCCGTCCGCCAGGAGGCGGTCGAGCACCTCCAGGGCCTCGTTGCCGCTGCGGGCGGTGACCACCCGGTAGCCCAGCGTTTCGAGGTTCTCGCGGGCCAGCACGAGGACGTCGTCGCTGTCCTCCACGACCAGGATGGTCTCGGCGTTGCCCACGGGCGCCGGGTCGCCCGCGCGGTCCGGCGCGCGCTGGGGCACCCGCACCGGCCGCTCCGACGCGGCGGGAAACAGCATTCGCACCGTGGTGCCCCGGCCGACACGGCTCTCGATCTCGAGGCGCCCGAGGGACTGCTGCACGAAGCCGTGCACCATGGCGAGCCCCAGGCCCGTGCCTTTGCCGGTCTCCTTCGTGGTGAAGAAGGGCTCGGTCGCCCGCTCGAGCACGTGGTCGGGCATGCCGCTTCCCTCGTCCGCGACCGACAGGGCGACGTACTCGCCGGCGGGCAGCCCGTCGGCGACACGGTCAGCCTCGCGCCCGTCGAGCTTCAGCGTCGCGGTCGAGATCACGACCGTACCGCCGTCCGGCATGGCGTCGCGGGCGTTGATGAGCACGTTGAGCAGCGCCATCTCAAGATGGACCGGGTCCACCATCGTGGTCGGCAGGCGCCTGCGGAGGTTGAACTGCAGGTCGATCCGGCTGCCGGCCGTGCTCTCGAGCATGTCGCCGAACTCGTTGACAAGGTCGTTGAGGTCGGTCGGCCGGGTCTCCAGGCGCGTCTTGCGGGCGAAGGCAAGGAGCTGGCGGGTGAGCTTCGCCCCGCGCTCGGCCGCCGAGGCGGCGTTGTCGAGATAGCGCAGCAACCGCTCGTCGCCGAGCTTGTGGCGCATCATCTCCAGATTGCCCTGCACGACCTGGAGCAGGTTGTTGAAATCGTGAGCCAGGCCGGCGGTGAGCTGGCCGATCGACTCCATCTTCTGCGCCTGGCGGAACGCCGCCTCCGACGTGCGCCGGCGCGTCACGTCGAGCTGGGAGGCGAAGAAGTAGAGGAGGCGGCCCTCGTGGTCGAAGACAGGCGCGATATAGACCGCGTTCCAGAACGGCGTGCCGTCGCGCTTGTAGTTGATCACCTCCACGGAGACGGCGCGCTGCTCCGCGACGGCCTCGCGCATCTCGGCGATCCTGTCCCGATCGGTGCGCGCACCCTGGAGGAAGCGGCAATTGCGGCCGCGGATCTCGTCGGGCTCGTAGCCCGTGAGGTCCTGGAAGGCGCGGTTGGCGAAGACGATCGGGTTGTCGGGCAGGTTCGGGTCCGTGAGGATCATCGGCATGCGCGTCATCTCGACGGCCGCGAAGAACACGTTGCCCCGCTCGTCGAGCCCGGGCTCCGTGATGGTCGCCTGCTGCCAGTGGTGCAGGCCGCGCCCGCCGGTGGGGGAGTACGACCC
>DASPJU010000466.1:0-8760 GCA_035628475.1 Salinarimonas sp.
CGAGACGGTCGCGCACGTGGCGGGCGATCTCGACGAGGCGTGGAGCATAGTCGGCGACGAGCCGGTCCCGGTCGACCCGGTAGAGCGGCCCGCCGAGATTGAGCGCGAAGGCGCCGGCCGGGGTCACGAGGGGCACGCCGATCCCCGCCACGTCCACCTGCCACTCGCCGATGGCGGCGCAGAATCCCGAGCGCGCGATCGCCTCGCCGGCCTGGGCGACGCCGTCGGCGATCTCGGCGCGACGGGCGGCGTCGGGTTCGCGGTCCAGGATCATACCAAGAAGATGCGCCCGCTCGGCATCCGGCAGGCCGGCCAGCAGCGCGCGGCCCATGGCGCTGGTAGCGAGCGGCAGGCGCGAGCCGACCGAGACGCGAAGCGTGATGGCGCCGCCGCCGTCCACCACGTCGATATACATGACGCTCAGGCGGTCGCGCAGCCCCAAGCCGCAGGACAGGCACGATTCGCGCGCGAGCCGCTCCATCAGCGGGTGGGCGATGTCGCGCACCCCGAGATCGGTGAGCGCGGCGAACCCGAAGCCGAGCACGCGCGGGTCGAGGCGGTAGGCCTGGCGGACGGGATCGTGCTGGAGATAGCCGAGACGGGTCAGCGTGTAGGTGAGCCGCGATACGGTGGCCTTGGGCAGGCCCGTGCGCGCGGCGATCTCGCCATTCCCGAGGAGGCGGGCCGAGTCGAAGGCGCGCAGCACCTCCAGCCCACGGGCCAGGGCCGTCACGAAATTACGATCGGCGTCCTCGGGCCCGTCTGGATGCGCGGGCGCGTCCGGCAACGCGGCGTCGTCCACGCGACGCTGCACGCGCGCCCGCACATCCATCAGGCCTCCTCCCGTAACTCTCCCGGCCTTCTGGCGGGCCGGCGGTTTTGGTTGGACGCGAGGCTAGGCGTCCCTTATGCCTGTTGTCAACCGTGCGGAAACAAGTTTCGCTGTGCGGAATAGGCGGCATGGATTTCGGCGGCCAACCCGCAGCAGGCGGCTTACCCGTCGCGTCCTCTCCCGCCACGCCGGCCGGCGATCCCACGGGAGCGGGCGGGCCAGCACGAGACAAGGGAGGACGCGACATGACGGAGGAGAAGCGGGCGACGGTGATCGTCGAGGACCTTGGGCCGGGTGCCGTCCTGGTGCGGATCGACCGGCCGGAGGCGAGGAACGCCCTCGACATCCCGACCCGGATCGCGCTCGCCGCCGCCTTCGAGCGGCTGGGCGGCGATCCGGCGGTGCGGGCGATCGTGCTCACCGGGACCGGGAAGGCCTTCGCCGCGGGCGCCGACCTGAAGGACATGGCCGAGCGCACGGCGGTCGAGATGATGCTGCGCCGGACGCACGTGCAATGGGGCACGATCGCGGCCTGCCCGAAGCCCGTCATCGCGGCGGTCAACGGCGTCGCGCTGGGCGGCGGCTGCGAGCTCGCCATGCATGCCGACATCATCCTGGCGGCCGAGAGCGCCAGGTTCGGCCAGCCCGAGATCAAGGTCGGGATCATGCCCGGCGCCGGCGGGACGCAGCGCCTGCTGCGCGCGCTCGGCAAGTTCAAGACCATGAAGCTCCTGCTCACGGGCGCGATCATCGACGCCGCGGAGGCCGAGCGGATCGGGCTCGCGAGCGAGGTGGTGCCGGACGACCGCCTCATGGCGCGGGCGACCGAGCTTGCGCTGGAGATCGCCGCGCTCCCGCCGCTCGCCGCCGAGCAGATCAAGGAGGTGGCGCTGCTGGGCGAGGACATCCCGCTCGCCTCGGCGCTGGCGCTGGAGCGCAAGGCGTTCCAGCTTCTCTTCGCGACCCAGGATCAGAAGGAGGGCATGCGCGCCTTCCTCGACAAGCGCCAGCCCACCTTCGAGGGGCGCTGACATGGCCTCGTTCGCGAAGGTCGGCATCGTCGGCGCGGGCGCGATGGGAGCGGGGATCGCGCAGATCGCCGCCCAGGCCGGGGCGCCCGTCATCCTGTTCGACGCGAAGCCCGGCGCCGCCGAGGCCGCCAAGGCGCGCCTGGCCGAGACCTGGGGCCGCCTCGCCGAGCGGGGCAAGCTCACCGCAGACGCGGCGCTGCGGGCGGCCGAGCGGCTCGTCGCGGCAGGCTCCCTCGACGAGGTGCGCGAGTGCGATCTCGTCGTGGAGGCGATCGTCGAGGACCTCGGGGCCAAGCAGGCGGTCTTCCGCGAGCTCGAGGCGACGGTCGGGCCCGATTGCGTGCTCGCCACGAACACCTCGTCGCTGTCCGTGACCGCCATCGCGGCCGCCTGCTCCCGGCCGGAGCGGGTCGCGGGCTATCACTTCTTCAACCCCGTTGCGCTCATGCGCGTCGTCGAGGTGGTGGCGGGCGCGCGGACCGATCCGGCGGTGAGCGATCGGCTGGCCGTCTTCGCGGGCGAGATGGGGCACCGGGCGGTGCGCTGCGGCGACTCGCCGGGCTTCATCGTCAACCATGCCGGGCGCGGCTTCGGCACGGAGGCGCTCCAGATCGTGGCCGCGGAAGGCGCCGCGAGCTTCGCGGACGTGGACCGGGCGCTGCGCGATCAGGTCGGCTTTCGTCTGGGGCCCTTCGAGCTCATGGATCTCACCGCCCTCGACGTGTCGCAGCCCGTCATGGAATCGATGCACCGCCAGTTTCACGGCGAGCCGCGATTCCGGCCCTCCTGGCTCCTCAAGCAGCGCCTCGACGCGGGGCTCGTCGGCCGCAAGGCGGGGGAGGGATTCTACCGTCACGGTCCCGAGGGCCAGGCGAACCCGCCCGAGCAGACCGTCCCCCAGGCCGACCCGCGCCCCGTCTGGATCGCCACCGCCGAGCGGGCCTGGCGCGACGACCTCGTCGCCATCGTGGCCGCCGCGGGCTGGCCCGTCGCCGAGGGGCCGCAGCCGCCCGGCGACGCGATCTGCCTCGTCGCGGCACTCGGCTACGATGCCACCCAGACCGCCCGGCTGCTCGGGATCGATCCGACCCGCGTCGTCGCGGTCGACGGGCTGTTCGGCTTCGGCAAGCGGCGCGTCATCATGGGCTCGCCCGCGACGGACCCCGCGATCCTCGACGCCGCGCACGCGCTGCTCGCCGCCGACGGCACGCCCGTGACGCGCATCCGCGACTGCGCCGGCTTCATCGCCCAGCGCACGGTCGCCACCATCGTCAACATCGCCTGCGACATGGCCCAGCAGCGCATCGCCGGCGTCGAGGACATCGACGACGCGGTTCGGCTGGGGCTGGGCTACCCGCAGGGTCCGCTGGCGCTGGGCGATGCGGTCGGCCCGGACCGGATCGCCGCGATCCTGCGGGCCCTGCACGAGCTCTCCGGTGACCCGCGCTACCGCTTGAGCCCATGGCTGCGCCGGCGGGCGGATCTGGGCCTCTCGCTGCGTGTGCCGGAGCCGGCGTGATGACCGATCCGAACCTCGCCCGCGAGCAGGCCGACGGCAGCCCCCTGCAGCGGCTGCTGGGCTATCGCCTCGAGGCCTGGGCTCCGGACCATTCGGTGCTGGCCTACGAGATTCGCTCCGACCACCTCAATCGCGCCGGCCTTCTGCACGGGGGCATCGTCACGACGCTCCTCGACACGGCCGCCGGCTATGCCGGGGTATATCGCGAGACGCCCGGCGAGGTGCAGCGCACGCTGACGCTCGCCTTCACGACCACCTACGTGGCGAGCGCCAGGGCCGGGCGGCTGGTCGCGACCGGCCGGCGGATCGGCGGCGGTCGCACGATCTTCTACGCGACCGCCGAGCTCCACGACGCCGAGGGTCGGCTCGTGGCGCATGGGACCGGCACGTTCCGCTACGTCTCGCTCTGAGGGTGGGCTGCCGGATCGCCCGGCAGCTCGACGCGCTCGAGGAGCCCCAGGGACTCGAGCGCCCGGAACGCGGCCTCGTGCTCGGGCGCGCCCGCGGCCCGCGCCGCCGAGAAGGCCGCCAGGCAATCCTCGGCCCGGCCGGCGGGCTCGGCGACGCGGCGCAACGCGTCCGTCCAGGTCTCGGTCATCCGGCGCTTCGCGACGAGGGCCATCGGGGTCTCCGGGTCGCGAAGAGCTAGACCATGGCGCCCCGCCGACGCAACCGGCCCGCCTACTCGTCGCGGCCGTGGACCTGCGCGGGCGGCGCCGTCGCCTCGACGGCCGTGAAGGCCTCCAGGATCGTGTAGGTGTGGCTCGCGCCCGCGGGCACGAGCCAGGAATCGCCGGGCTCCAGGCGGATCGTCTGCCCCTCGATGGTGAGCTCGGCCCGTCCCTTGATCACGAAACCCACGGTCTCGTAGTCGCGCGCGGCGGTCTCCTTGCCCTCCGAGGGCTGCTCGTCGCGCCACATGCGCATGGAGACGCGTTTGCCGGTCGCGAGGTAGACCTGGCCCATGGCGCCCTTCGGCGAAGCCTCGCTGCTGACCTTCATCAGTGTGGTGTCCGTCATGTCGGCTCTCCGTGTCGGCAACCGGCACAACGGAAGGGCCGGGGCGCCGTTCCAGGGCGTCATGGTCGCAGGGAGCAACTCCTTCCCCGCCGAGGCCCGTCACGCCAGCCGGATCGCCCCGATCCCGGCGAGCGCCAGGAGGCCCGCGCCCCAATGGAAGCGGCCGACGGGCTCCCGGAGCGCGATCGCGGCGATCGCGATCGCGAAGAGCACGCTCGTCTCGCGCAGGGCCGCGGCGATCGCGACCGGGGTCTGGGACACGGCCCAGAGATAGAGGAGGAAGCTCGAGAGCGACACGCTCCCGATCCCCGCGGCCGCGCGGGCGTTGCGGAGCAGGAGGAGATCGGGACGGCGTCCCTCGCCTGCGCTCAGCAGCGCCATCGAGACCGCGTTGGCCGCCGCGAGCGCGAGACCGTAGGAGGCGACGCCGCCGGCACGGCGCACCCCCACGGCGTCCACCGTCACGAAGGCGGCGCTCGCGCCCGCCGCCAGCAGCGCGAAGCCGAGCCCCGCCCATTCGGCACGTCCCGCCCGGCGTGCCGCGAGGGCCAGCATCGCGATCGAGGCCGCGATCAGGAGGACGCCCGCTGCCGCCAGGGGCCGCGGCCAGCCGCCGAGCGCCCAGGCGCCGAGCGGGAGGGCGAGCAGCGGCGTCGCGGCCCGCATGGTGGGATAGGCGAGCGCGAAGCTCGCCCGGGCGTAGGCCGCCATGGCGCAGCGCAGGGCCAGCGTGTTGAGGAGCGTGCTGGCGAGCAGGAAGGGCCAGGCGGCGGGGGCCGGCAGACCCGCCCCGGCGAGGAGCGGCAGGCTCAGGATCCCCGAGGCGATGACGGCCGCGACCATGAGGTCGCCGGGATCGCGCCCGGAGCGCACGATCGCGTTCCAGGCCGCGTGGAGGAACGCGCTCAGGATGACCGCGAGGAAGGGCCCCGTCTCGATCACGCCGCGGCGCCGCCGCGCAGATCCTTGTAGAAATAGCGCGTCGGAGCGAGGCGACCGTCGGGCATCAGCGCGTAGTTCGGGATGTCACCCGCCGCGATCCAGCCGCCCCGGGCGTAGAGCCGATCGCCGTCGCTGTCGACGATGGTGTCGAGCACCATGAGCCACCATCCGCGATCGAGCGAGACCCGCTCGGCCTCGGCGAGCAGGGCCGCCCCGAGGCCGCGCCGACGGCCCGCGCGGTGGACCAGCATCTTGGAGAGATCCGCGCGGTGCGGCTGGTTCGGTACGCCGGCCGGCACCACCTGCACGGTCCCTAGCAGCCGCCCGGCCTCCTCGGCCACGAGAAGGATGCGCGAGCCGGCCTCCACGCACTCGGCGACGCGCTCCCAGAAGGCCAGCGCCTCGCCTCGCGTCATGCCGGCCATGAAGGACACCGAGGCGCCGCCGGCCACGCAGTCCAGGAGGATCTCGGCGAGGTCGCCCGCCCGGGCGCGCGCCTCGCGGGCGTCGAGGGTGCGGATGGCGGCGCTCATGGGGCCTCGTCGGAGGAGGTGGGCAACCGGGAGAGCACGACCGCGTAGCGGGCGGGCCGGTCGGTGGGGTTGTGGAAGACCAGCGGGCGATCGAGGCGCATGAGGAGGCAATCGCCCGCCTCGAGGTGCGTGGTCTCCTCGCCCACGGTCATGTCCATCCGGCCCTCTATCACCCAGACCTGCTGCGCGAGTTCGGGCGTCGCGGTGGCGTTGTCGAACATCACGCGAGCGCCGGCGGGAAAGGTCACGTCGACGATCTCGGCGGCGCCTCGGGCCGCCGCGGGCGAGACGTTGCGGCGGACATAGCCCGTGGCGGGGTCGCGCCATCGCGCTCCCGCGCCTTCCCGGGCGAGCGGGGAGGGCGCGCTCTCCGCCGCGGTCTCGTCCGAGAACAGGGAGGCGAGGCTAACGCGCAGCCCCGCCGCGAGGCGGGCCAGGATCACGGCCGTGGGGCTGACCTCGCCGCGCTCGATCTTGGAGATCATGGCCCGGCTCACGCCCGAGGCCTCCGCCAGGCGCTCGAGGGTCCAGCCCCTCTGGGCGCGGGCGGCGCGGATGCGCTTGCTGAGCGGATCTACGATCGTGGATTCCATAATCGTAGAATGGCTCCACGATCATGGATCCGTCAAGAACGATCGCTCCGCCGGGCGCTGAGCGGGGGCACGGCTTGGCGGGCGGAGGCATCGAGGATGTCGGCGAGCCGCGTCAGCTGCGTCGCGAGGGCGAGCTTGCGCATGCGCCGCGCCTTGTAGATCTCGCCGGCCGCGGCGGTCTCCACCTCCAGCGCCCGCCGCCGCACCCGCGCCGCCCGGGCGGCCAGCTCGCAAGGCGTCCCCCGGTCTCCCGACTCTCGATCCATCGCCATCATCCGCTCCGCCCGGCTCGCCTCCCAGGGCGGCATCCGCCGCTCTGTCCGTTTTGCGTGGGCTGAACGTTATGCGGCGCGGCCTAACGGTCGGTGACCGTGGACGTCGCCTCGCCGCCGCGGGGCAGGAGCCGGTCGGCGGCGACGCCGGCAAGGCAGCCGAGCAGACCGCCCGCGGCCTTGATCACGGCGTCGCGAACCTCCCCGTGGCGGCCCGGAGCGAGATGTTGCAGCACCTCGAGGGCGGCCGCCGAGCCCAGCAGGAGCGCGATCACCAGCGCCCGCCGCCGCGGATAGGCGAGCGAGAACGCTCCGCCCACGAGGGCGAAGGCCATGAACCGCTCCCGGTTGACGGACAATCCCGACGCGGGCCGCAGCTCGATCGGACAGAGCGTCGCGGCGGCCACCAGCGCCAGAAGAAGCCAGGCCAGGACGCGCAGGGCTCGGGTCGAGGGAAGGACGGGCCATCGCATGGCGCAGCGTTCACACGGCAGGGGTTAAGGCCCGCTGAAGGCGCTTGCCAGGATCAGGCGCCCGTGATTCCATCGCCGCCGTCTCGGTGGTTCGAGGCGAAGGAGACGGGGGCGACCGCGGATGAACCGGCGCCCCTGTTTTCGTGGAGGCGCCGTCGCGCGGCACCTGAAGCCGGAAAATCCCCGCTCGGCACCGGCCTGCGGGCTCATGCAGGGCCGAGGACCCTGGCCCCGAACCACGGCCTCCAGAGGCGGCGACCGCGTGCTCGACCGGCCGACGACGAACTCCAGCGTCGTCGGCCGCTGCGCCCGATCACGACAGGCCGCTCAGGCTCCTGACGGATCGGACCTCAACCGGCTCCAGCCTCTCCCGGTGCCCGTTCCCAGATCGCCTCCTCCGTGAAGCCGAGCGCGGCGAACTCGGCTGCCCGCAGGGGCCTTTCCCCTTCGGAGAAGAACTCGTCGAGCTGCGGCGGCGAAACGGACGTTCCGCTCAGCATCGCGTGCGCCTGACCGCGGTGGTGGATCTGGTGCTGGAACAGGTGCAGGAGGAGGCGGTGCATCCGCTCGCGCTGAACGCTTGCTCCGCGATGGACGGACACGGTCCGCTCGAGTGAAGCCGTATCGAGGCTCTCGACGACTGCGATCAAACGGCGGTCGACCTCCGCCTGCGCATCCCGGAGCGCGCCGACCTCGCCATAGGGTTCCGGGTCCGCGAATGCGGCAAGGCCGAGGGTCCCGCCCTCCATAGCGTCGACATAGAACCGATCGATGATCAGGATGTGGTTGAGGGTCGCCCGCAAGCTCGGGAAGAACCCGGTGCGCGGCGCGGCGAATGCGTCGGGCGACAGCCCCAGGCATGCGGTGAGCAGCCGATGATTGGCCCAGGCATTGTTGTAGGCCATGGAGCGATAGGGAAGGACGGTATTCACGCGAGCGCCTCCAGGCCGAGATCGCGACCGCCAGCACGGCGCCGGGCCCCTCGAGCCGACCCCGAGGCAGGAGCGTCCTGCTCCGACGTCACCGCGAGCCGCACCTCGCATGCGTGTCGCCGTTCCCGGCCCCTGTGGGAGCGTCACAGGCAGCGAGATCGCCGTAGGTTCAGGCGAGGGGCAGACCCCGCGCACGGATCATGTCTAGCCCGGCGAAAAACGGGTGTCCAACCGCCTCCGGCGGTTCTTGACCCTTCGCGCGTCAGCGTCTGATGTGCAGGATGGCTGGGGGACCTGGATTCGAACCAGGACTAGCGGAGTCAGAGTCCGCGGTTCTACCGTTAAACTATCCCCCAATCGGGAGACCCTGTCGCGCATCGGGAAATCCGCGTCTGGCGCGAGGTTCCCTGGGCGGCGCGGGCGGGCCCGATAGTGGGCGGGAGATAGGCGGTTTGCGGGCGCGGGTCAACCCCTCACGCTCGCCCCGCGGGCGCGGCGCCGCGGCGCGAATCGGGCGGTTGCCTTAGGCCGAGTGAGCGTGCAACATGGGTTAATCGTCGAAAGCACCTCGGCCCGCCGCTCCGCCGGCGGGTCTTCTTTCGTTGGGAACCCC
>DASPJU010000467.1:0-3523 GCA_035628475.1 Salinarimonas sp.
GCCGTCCGCGGGCGCGGCATCGCCATGATCTTCCAGGACCCGATGACCACGCTCAACCCCGTGCTGCGCATCGACACCCAGATGATCGAGGCGATCCGGGCGCACGAGCGGGTCTCCGAGAAGGCCGCCCGCGATCGCGCCTGCCGGGCGCTGGCGCAGGTGGGCATCCCCTCCCCCGAGGAGCGGCTCGTCGCCTATCCGCACCAGTTCTCCGGCGGCATGCGCCAGCGGGTGGCGATCGCGACCGCGCTCCTCAACCGGCCGACGGTGCTCGTCGCCGACGAGCCCACCACCGCCCTCGACGTGACGATCCAGGCCCAGATCCTCGCCGAGGTGCAGACGCTCGCCGCCGAGAACGGCACCGCGATGCTCTGGATCACCCACGACCTCTCGGTGGTCGCGGGCCTCGCGGACCGGGTCGCCGTGATGTATTCGGGCCGCATCGTCGAGACCGGGCCCGTGGCCGACGTGCTGGAGCGCCCGCTCCATCCCTACACGCACGGCCTCATCGGCTCGGTGCCGAGCCGCAACAAGCGCGGCGTGCCGCTCGCCCAGATTCCCGGCATGGCGCCCTCACTCGCCGGCGTGCCGCCCGGCTGCCCCTTCAACCCGCGCTGCCCCCGCGCCACCGCGATCTGCCGGTCCGACATGCCGGCCCCGACCCCCTACGAGGGCGGGCGCATGGCGCGCTGCCACCACCCCGTCCCCGCCTCCGAGACGGCGGCCGCTTGAGCGTCCGCCTCCCCTCCCCGCTTCCGAGATCCCCCATGGCCGAGCCGATCCTCACCCTCGAGCACGTCTCCAAGCGCTTCGTGCGCCCCCTCGACGCCGCCGAGCGGGTCGCCAACCTGTTCGGCGCGGGACTGAAGGATCAGGTCGTGCGCGCGGTCGACGATGTCAGCCTGTCGATCGCGCCGGGCGAGGTCGTGGGGCTGGTGGGCGAGTCGGGCTGCGGCAAGTCCACGCTTGGCCGCGTTGTCGCCGGCATCCTGCCTCCCACCGAGGGCCGGGTGCTCTATCGCGGGCGCGACGTCGCGGGCATGGGCGGGACGGAGCGGCGCGCCACCGATCTCGCGGTGCAGATGATCTTTCAGGATCCCATGGCCTCCCTCAACCCGCGCATGCGGGTGCTCGACATCATCGGCGAGGCCCCCGTATTTCACGGGATCGTGCCGGCCTCCGGCATGGAGAGCTACGTCGTCGAGATGATGAGCCGCGTCGGGCTCGACCCGACGACCCGGCTGCGCTACCCGCACCAGTTCTCGGGCGGGCAGCGGGCCCGCATCGGCATCGCCCGGGCGCTCGCCGTCAAGCCGCAGGTCCTGGTCTGCGACGAGTCGACCGCGGCCCTCGACGTCTCGATCCAGGCGCAGGTGCTCAACCTGTTCATGCGCCTGCGGGGTGAGCTCGGCCTGACCTACGTCTTCGTGAGCCACGATCTCGGCGTCGTCGAGCACATCTCGGACCGGGTCGCGGTGATGTATCTCGGCCGCATCGTGGAGCTCTCGCCCACCGAGGAGCTCTTCGAGGCCCCCAACCATCCCTATACCCAGGCGCTCCTCGACGAGGTGCCGCGGCTGGTGGCGAGGAAGCGCACCTTCACGGCGCTCAAGGGCGAGATCCCCTCCCCGCTCGCGCCGCCCCCTGGGTGCCATTTCCACCCGCGCTGCCCGCACGCCTTCGACCGCTGCCGGGTGGACCGGCCGGCCCTGAAGGCCATCGCGCCGGGGCGCTTCTCGGCCTGCCACCTCAACGACGAGGCGGCCGCCCGTCCGGGCCGCGAGGCGCCCGCGCTCGCCTCCTGAGCTCTCTCAGGGCTTTTCGGCCAGGGCGCGCCCGACCCAGGCGAAGTCGTCGCGGCGCTTGCCCGCCCGGGCGCGCCGCGCCGCCTCCTCGACGCCGCAGGCGGCCTCGAAGGAGCGGTACATGGTGCCGCTCTCGCGGCGGTACTTGCGATCGCAGGCGGCGATGCGGCGGCGGTAGCTCGCGGCCTCGGGCGCGGGCAGGGCCGGCGCGAAATCCCGCTCGCAGCGTTCCCGCGCCGCCGACCCGCGCGAGACGTCGCCGCTCGAGGCGGTGGCGCAGGCAAAGAACAGATCCGCGGCCGCGCGGCAGGACGGGGCCGCGGCGAGAAGATCGTCGATGGCGTCGTAGCGGTCCACGGGCACCGGGCATTCGGCCTGGGTCTGGGCCCGCGCGGCGAGCGAGACGAGGAGGAGGACGGCAAGGAGAAGCGGGCGCATCGCGGGCTCCGGCGGCACGATCGGCTGGAGCGTGGGACGGGCATGTTTCATCCGTGTGCCGTCGGCGCGAGCCGCGCGGCATCGCCGCGCAACGGAGCGGGCGCAGGGTGGCGTCCTCGATCGGAGGTTCCGCCCATGCGCCTTGCCGCCCTGTTCACGATCCTCGCCCTCGCGGCGACGCCGCTCGCCGCCCAGACCGCCGTGACGGTCGGCGCCGACACGCTCGTGCGCAGGCACGAGGCCCTGGGCCCGCGCGGCGGGCTCATCGAGTTCGTGCCGGCGGGCGAGACGCTCGCGACCTGGACGCGGCTCGCCGGCTACCGCCTCGTGCTCGACGGGCCCGCGAGCCCCCGAGCCGCCGCCGCGGCGATCGCGGCGGCCGCGGAGCGACGCTATCCGGGCACGAGGACTGCCCTGTTCGCCCGGGGCGACGAGGTCCTGGTGGAATTCGTCCTGGCGGCGCCAGGGGCGGCCTTCGTGGAGTACAACGCCTTCAAGTACGCGCCCGGGCCGCGTGGACGAGGGGTGGTCTCGTTCCAATATGCGCGCCGGATCGGCCCGGAGGCGACGCAGGCTCTGCGGACCGAGCGCGCGGCCTGGCTGGAGACGGCCGCACGCTACGACATGGATCGCGTGCGGTCGGCCTTTCCGGTCGCGACCGGAACGGCGGCGCGCTGAGGCGCCCGTCAGCCCTGGATTCGGTCGACCCGCAGCACGGCGAGCTCGCCCCGGTCCTCCAGCTCCGCGTGGTAGCCGTGGCGCAGGAAGGCCTCCCCGACGAGCCCCTCGGGGTCGTGCAGGCCGCCCGCCGCCAGCGCGTCGATGACGGCGTGGACCCCGCGCATCAGCTCGCGCGGCAGGGATCCCTGCGGCGGGAAGGCCGAGCCCGCCATCACCTTGGCGATGAAGGCCGCCCGCTCGGCGGGCGACAGATCGTCGATCAGCCGCCGAAAGCGATCCTCCGCCGCCGCCAAGCCGTCCTCGCCCATCCGCGCGCTCCCCATGGCGGGAGACATAGGGCCCGGATCGCCGGGGAACATGCCCCCACGATCATGTGATGGCTCAGCGCCGCATCAGCCCCGCAGCGCGCAGCGCGTCGACGATGACGGCCTCGACATCGATGGTCGGCCTCGCCCCGGCACGGCCGGGCTCGGGGCGAGGTCGCTCGGCGCTCTCGGTGGCCGCGCGCTCGGGCAGCGCGTGCTCGGGCATCGGGCGCTCGGCCGCGGGCCGCTCCGCGGTCGGGCGCTCCGGCACGTGGCGGGCCGCGACCGACGGCA
>DASPJU010000468.1:0-2205 GCA_035628475.1 Salinarimonas sp.
CAACTGATTCCGAGCAGGCGAGCCAGGTGGCGAATGCGGGCGTCCGTGAGCGCCTTGGTCTGCACGCAGACGCTCACGCGATCTTCTCCTCGGCCCGGCGCTCGTTGACCAGGACCCACATCGGCGTGTGATTGCGGTTATTCGAGACCTTGAGGACCGTCTTCTTGGCCTCCCTGTCCCAGCGGGTATAGAACATCGACGGGGAGACGATGACCCTGCGAACTCGCCCTTTCTTCACCAACCGAACCATCAGGTGAAGCAACGCCGTTCGCTCCATCCCGGTCTCCAGCTCAAGCGCATCCGTGTCGGCGTGGTCATCGCAGGCCCGCAGGGCGGCGATCACGTCCTTCTCCCTGTGGCCGTTGCCATCCAGCCATTGGCAGCGGTCGCATGCCTCGGCGACGAGTGGCTTCTCGTTGCCGCATTCGCATTGCGGCAGTCTCCGCCGCTTGACCGGCTGCACCGCGCACGTCTTCTTGTGCAGCTTCGCCAGGCCCAGCGGGTATTTCTCCTCGCAGCGCTTGCAGGTAACCATTGGCCTTGTCTGCATCTCTCCCCTCCTCGGCAGGTTGTTGCTCACGCGTTGACGCGTGTTGACTTCCACTCGACAACGGGGGAGACAAGGCCCCATGGCCTCCGTCTCAACCCCGCGCGGACACAGGTCAGCCCCGCTGGTTGCGGAGTTGCACTGTCAAGCCACTTGGTCGCCCGTATGTGGTATGCAGGGCGCCGACATGAACCCCGTCAGACGCACTTCGCGCCATACGGGCGACGAGGACACAGCCAGCGTGCGCACGGTTAGCACACGTCGAGAATTGCCTGCGCAAGCAATTCCGGTCAAGGAAAATCATCCGGAGATTGCTACGCCACGCATGCGGCGCCGACGTAGTGTGGCCGGCGACGACATGCCGCTGAAACGCAACTGGGGACGCAGGATCCATCTGGAGTCCGCCTGGGTGGCCGACATCCGGCAGCGGCTGCGCGAGTCGCCCGATCTGGATCAGCGGAGGGTGGCCGAGCTGGCCGGAGCCGATCCGACGCAGATCAGCCGCGGGCTGAGCGAGCGGATCATGGGGATCGATCTGGCACGTGCGGTTGCAAGAATCCTCGGGGCGGACCCCCCTTTTGATTTTGAAGGCGAATGGGAGGCGCTCGGCCAAGAGTTACTCGCGCTTGACGACACCGGCGAGTTGGCAAAGGGCCAGCTGATGGCGCTCCGCACCCTCATCCGCCTACAGCGATCGGCCAAAAAATAAGCCGATCAACCGACTTGCATCGGTGTATCCAGGCCACCAAAATTACCCCTCGCGTGCATTCACTGCACGGGGGTGTCCATGGCTGATTTGTGTCGCTGGTCGCGGATGGGCCAAAGGCTGGAGGAGCTCGATTCGGCCAAAGCTGAGTGGGCCTTCGCGTCGCTAGTAACCATCGTTAGGTCACTGGAAATTGTCGATCGTCGCACCCGGGCACTGGCCACTCGGATGATCCGTCGGCCCCGTTCCCGCCGATAAATTGCTTGCCGTAGCATTTTGAGCTTGACTCCTACCCGGCTGATTGCGTAGCGTAGCAATTGGCGGCGGGCAGAAGGCGAGCTGCGACCCCTGGCGAAGTCAGGGGCGATGCTTGCCCGGCCCCGCAAGGAGGCAAGCAATGCACGACGAGCATGAGGAGAGGCTCCGCGAGTGGATGCGCGAGGAGCCCACCAGGCCGGAGCGGATCACCACGCACGAGGTGGTTGACTTCTGGCGCCGCCAGTGGTCCGGCGGGCATCTGTCGACGGCCCTCGTCCGGAGGCAGGGCTAATGCGCGTCATCAGCAAGATGGAGCGCCTGGTCCTTGGTGAGAACGAGAAGCACCTGGAGGCCGAGGTGTTCTACGACGCCGACGGCCTAATCCTCTCGGTGTTCGTCGCCGGCGTGTCGCTGTCGGCTGAGGTCATTCGGCGCATCGGGTTCGCGCTGACGATTCGCGACCGGCGCCCGTGCTGCCCGGACCACGGCTACCACGACGGCATCGGCATGTACGGCGGGTGCGGGACGTGCTCGCCGAGAGAGACGGCAATCGACAACGACTTCTGTCCGATTACGTAGGGGGACGCCATGAGCGAGGCATTGGTCAAGAGCGACAAGATCGAGTCCCTGCTCGTCCAGGGCGACCTGAGCAAGCTGTCCGTCGACGAGCGGCTCACCTACTACCGCGGCGTCT
>DASPJU010000469.1:0-2729 GCA_035628475.1 Salinarimonas sp.
GACGGCGTGGACCGCTGGACCTTCGGCGCTGCCCGCGCGGGCGGCGGCACCCGGGCGAGCGTGTGGCTGCGCGAGAGCGCGCAGGTCCACGGCATGGGCGGGACGCGGCGCGCCAGCGCCACCCTGCACCAGGTCGGCACCTTCCGCCTCTTCTACGCCCGCATCGACTATCTCCTCGGCCGCCGCCCCGACTGGGTCGCCTGCCGCGAGGCGCCGGCCAAGCTCGGCCTCCCCGCGGACTCCCCCGGCACGAGCAGCCTGTGCGGCCTCACCCTCCAGGGCAGAGACGCCGCGCCGCCGGCGAGGATGCCGAAGGAGGTGGGGGCGCGAGTCGCCGGGGCGGTTCCGGAGCCCCCCTTCGGGGCGGAGGAGGACTAGGGCCGAACCCCCGCCCCGCCCCGGCGTTGACCGGGTCCGGCCGCGCGGGCGGCCCCTCTCCCGGACCCCATGCCCCGTCCCCGCCGCAAGGCCCCCCTCCTTCCCGGCGCCGACGCCCCCCTGGGGCTCCTCGCCGTCCGCCTCGTCGCGCGCGCCCGCGCCGCGGGACCCGCGGGGCTCATCCACATGGCGGCGGGGGAGGCCAGGGCCGAGCGCATCGCCCGCGTCGCGGCGGCGCTCGCGCCCGACGTCCTGGCGCTGGCGCTCCCGCCCTGGGACTGCCTGCCCTTCGACCGCGCCTCGCCGTCGCGCGACGCCATGGGGCGCCGTGTCGCCGCGTTGCGGGCGCTCGCCGAGGCAGGGGATCGCCCGCGTCTCCTCGTCGCCGCGCCGGACGCGCTCCTCCAGCGCGTGCCGCCCCGCCGGCTGATCGCCGAGACGGCCTTCGATCTCGCGGTCGGCGCGCCCCTGGATCTCGCGGCGCTGGAGGTCTTCCTGGCGCGGACGGGCTATGTCCTCGACGAGCGGGTGGACGAGCCCGGCGAGGCGGCGATCCGGGGTCACGTGGTGGATCTGTTTCCCGCGGGCTGGGCCCGCCCGGTGCGGGTGGAGCACGAGGACGGCATCGTGGCGGGGCTTCGCCGCTACGATCCCGTCAGCCAGCGCACGGAGGCCCCCCTCGACCGCCTCGCGCTCCTGCCCGCCTCCGAGCTGATCGGGCCCGCGCCGACGGACGACGTCCCCGCCCTGGAGCGGAGCCCCGGCCTGGAGCACTGGCTGCCCGATCTCGTCGCGGGGCTGGAGACCGCGTTCGACCTCCTGCCTGGCGCGGGGCTCGCCGTCGAGCCCCGCGCCGAGACGCGCCGGCGCGCGGGCCTCGCCCAGGTGCGCGAGGCCCATGCGGCGCGCCGCGCTCTCCCGGGCGAGACCGGCCGGCCGGTGCCCGCGCCCGACCGGCTCTATCTCGACGAGGCGGCGTGGACCGCCGCATTGGCCGGGCGGACGGTGGAGACCCTGCCCGAGGGCGGGGAGGAGGCGGGCGTGCCCCGCTTCGTCCTGGAGCGGCGGGCCCGCGCGGCGCTGGCCCGCTTCGTCGCGGCCGAGCGCGAGGCCGGGCGCCGCGTCGTGCTCGCCGCCGCCACCGCCCGCGACGCCGCGCGCCTCGCCCGCGCCGCGGGCGACGAGGCGGAGCCGGCCGCGGACTGGAGCGCGGTGGCCGCCGCGCCCGCGGGCGCGCTCCTGGCGCTCGCCCTCGACCTGGAGGCAGGATTTCGCGACGAGGCGGCCGGCGCCACGTTGGTGTCGGCCGCCGACCTGCTCGGAAGCCGCGCCGAGAGCGGCGACGAGGAGGGCGCGCCCGCCCCCCTGCCGCTCGCCGATGCCGACCTGCATCCGGGCGACGCCGTCATCGACGCCGACCACGGCATGGCGGTGCTCCAGGGGCTGGAGAGCGTGGAGGCGGGGGAGGCGGGAACCGGCGACGCGGTGCGCCTCGGCTTCGCGAAGGACGCGACCCTGCTCGTCCCCGCGACCGCCCTGGACCGGATCTGGCGCTACGGCGCCGATCCGGACGCCGTCACCCTCGACCGGCTCGATTCGGAGGCGTGGCCCAAGCGCCGCGCGGCGCTGGACGCGGAGCTCGCCCGGACGGCCGCCCATCTCGTGGCCCTCGCCCGCGAGCGCGAGGCGGCGCGGGTCGAGCCGATCCGCCCGCCGGCCGCCGCCTACGAGCGCTTCGCGGCCCGCTTCCCCTTCGCCGAGACCCGCGACCAGGCCCGCGCCATCGCGGCGGTCCTCGACGACCTCGCCTCAGGCCGTCCCATGGACCGCCTCGTCTGCGGCGACGTCGGCTACGGCAAGACGGAGGTGGCGCTGCGCGCCGCCGCGGCCGTGGCGCTCGCCGGCCGCCAGGTCGCGATCGTGGCTCCGACCACGGTGCTGGTGCGCCAGCACCTCAAGACCGTGGAGCGCCGCTTCGCGGGGCTCGACGTCGCCGTGGGGCACCTCTCGCGGCTCGCCTCCCCCGCCGAGGTCCGGGCCGCCAAGGCGGGGCTCGCGGACGGATCGGTGCGGGTCGCCGTGGGGACGCACGCGCTGGCCGCCGAGGGCGTCTCCTTCGCGGATCTCGGCCTCGTGATCGTCGACGAGGAGCAGCGCTTCGGCGCCGCCGTGAAGGCACGCCTTCGGGAGCTGGCGCGGGGCGCCCATGTCCTGACGCTCACCGCCACCCCGATCCCGCGCACCCTCCAGGCGGCGCTCGTGGGCCTGCAGGACCTCTCCCTCATCACGACGCCCCCCGCCCGGCGTCAGCCCATCCGAACGTTTCTCGCGCCCTTCGATCCCGTGAGCCT
>DASPJU010000470.1:0-2233 GCA_035628475.1 Salinarimonas sp.
GCGCCCGCGCCATCGTGGCGGCGGGCCAGGGCGCCGCGATCGCCGCCCATCTCGACGAGGTCAACAATCGCCGCAGCGGCAATCGCGGCTCCATGGACGTCAGCGAGATCGCCCGCGCGGCCCAGGAGGGCCGGGTCGAGCGCCTGCTGGTCAACCTCGACACCCCCGTCTACGGCACCCTGGAGGCGGGCGTCGGCTCCTTCGTTCCGGGCGCGCCGGACTCGGCCCAGACCTACGACGTCCTGGACGAGCTCGCCGGTCTGACGATCCGCAACGGGGGCGAGGTGCTGGGCGCCCATCGCGACGCCCTGCCCGAAGGCGTCATGGCGGCCGCGACCTTCCGCTACGCCGGTTGAGGGGAGGGGCGGCGGGGCATCGCCCTGTCCACCGCTCCCAATCCCCTCATGCCGAGATGCGACCCCCGGGCTCGACCCGGGGGGAGCCTCGAAGCACGCACCACGCCTGCCACGAGCGACGGAGATCCAGGGACGCCCCCTTCGAGGCTCGGCTCACGCCGAGCACTTCAGGACGAGGGTGAAGGGTGGGATCCGCGCTGTTTCGCCAACCGCCTCAATGCGCCACCCCGCCCGCCGTCACCCGGCCGATCCAGTCCACCACCTCGATTAGCGCGTCGCGCGGGGAGGCGCCTCGCCCGGTGGCGTCGGTGAAGAGGGCGAGCTGGCGGTCGGCGCTGGTGCCCTCGGCCAGGATCGCGCGGGCGCGGGCGAGGCTCTCCCCGCAACCCAGCGCCGCGGCGTCCTCTCCCACCATGGCGAGGACGTCGTCCAGCACGGCCGCGACCGGACGGGCTGATCGGGTCGCCTCGTCCACGAAGCTGCCGTGGATGCCGTAGCGCTGCGCCCGCCAATGGTTCTCCAGCACGATCGCCCGGGAGGCGCCGTCGAGGCCGCGATTGACGTGAGGGTTGCGGTCGAGGTGGCGCACGAGGCAGCGATAGAGCGCCGCTACCGCCACCGCGTCCTCGCCGCGCGTGCACACGTCGGCGACGCGCAGCTCCAGGGTCGGGTGCTTCAGGGACGGGCGGATCACCCACCACAGGAAGCTCGCGTTCTCGACGGCGCGCGCCGCCACCAGGGTGTCGACGTAGCGCTGGTACTCGGCGGCGCTGCCGAACAGGTCCGGGATGCCGGAGCGCGGCAGCTCGCTGGCGGCGGCCGAGCGATAGCTCATCAGGCCCGTGCGTTGGCCCTGCCAGAACGGCGAGGAGGTCGACAGGGCGAGCAGCAGCGGCAGGTAGGGCAGGATCCGGTTCATCACGTCCACGCGCCGCTCCAGCTCGCCCAGGGCCACGTGGACGTGGAGCCCCGACACGACGTGCCGGCTGCCCACCATCTGCAGGTCGTGCATCAGCTTGCCGTAGCGCCGCTCGGGCGTGGCGCGCTGGCGGACCCACGACGCGATCGGGTGCGTCGCGGCGGCCGTGAGGACGAGGTCGTGCCCGCGCGCGAGGTCGGCCAGCCCGCCGCGCAGGCGGGCGAGCGTGGCGCGGGCCTCGTCGCAGGAGGCCATCGGCTTCGTCGCGATCTCGACCTGCGCCTCGAGGAGCTCGGGATGCACCTCGTCGGGGAAAGCCGCCTGCGCCGCCTTCAGGAAGTCGCGCGTGCCGGTCCGCGCCGTGTCGCGCCGCCGGACGTCGCTGAGAAAGTACTCTTCCTCGATGCCGAAGGTGAACTCTTGCACCATGGATGCGCTCGCTGGCGCCCCGGGCGGGCCGGGTGCGCTCGATCAGGGCTGTGGGGGCGCGGGGCTTCAGGCCTGGCGCGGTCGTCGCCGGCCGGGCTTAGGGCGCAGCGTCGCCCGACCAGTCGCCGAGCACGGCCTGCACCAGGGCGAGGGCCGCGACCGCGGCCGTGTCCGCGCGCAGGACGCGCGGGCCCAGGGAGACGCGGACGACGCGGGGGTGACGCAGAACAAGAACCCTCTCCTCATCGGCGAAGCCCCCTTCGGGGCCCACGACAACGGCGAGCTTGAGCGGCGGGTTCCGGGCCGCGCCCCGCAGCGCCGCAACAGGATCGCGCACGGGGGCGTCCTCGTCGCAGAAGACGAGAAGGCGCTCCGGGTCGAGGGCGGCCAAGGCCTGGTCCAGGCGCACCTCCGCCGCGATCCCGGGGATCGTGAGGATGCCGCACTGCTCGGCGGCCTCGATCGCGTTCGCCCGCATCCGCTCCAGATTGACCCGCGTGGCCTGGGTGCGGCGGGTGATCACGGGCTG
>DASPJU010000471.1:0-2716 GCA_035628475.1 Salinarimonas sp.
CGTCGGTTCCCGGATCGTAGTCGCCGATGGCCGCGCGGGGCTCCATCGGGTTGGGCACGAGCCGGTTGTTGACGAGGTCGAGCCTCGTCACGTGGGCGGCGCGGGCGAAGGCGGCGTCGGTCGCGGCCTTGTCGCCGAGATGCCACCGGAACACGGTGTTGTCCGCGGCCGCCTCGTGCACCTGGGGCGCGCCGGGCTTCTGCGCCGCGACCGCCTCGACGACGGCGGGCAGCACGTCGTACGAGACCTCGATCGCCTCGGCGGCGTCGCGGGCCTGGGCCAGCGTCTCGGCGATCACCACGGCGACGTGGTCGCCGACATAGCGCACCTTTCCCTGGGCGAGCGCCGGATGCGGGCCCGCCTTCATGGGCGTGCCGTCCTTGGAGTGGATCATCCAGCCGCAGATGAGCCCGCCGACGCCGTCCCTCGCGAGGTCCTCGCCCGTCAGCACCGCGACGACGCCCGGCATCGCCCTCGCGCGGCTCGCGTCGATGCCCCTGATCAGGGCGTGCGCGTGGGGCGAGCGCAGGAAATAGGCATGGGCCTGACCCGGACGGTTGAGGTCGTCGGTGTAACGCCCCGCGCCCGTGATGAAGCGCTGGTCCTCCTTGCGGCGCACCGGAGCGCCGATGCCGGTTGCGGTCATGGGGTCCTCCCTGGACGGATCGGGCCCGGGGGCCGCCCCTCCCCTCAGAGGTCGCGGCGGGCCGTGAACGTGGATCGCGGGTGTCGGGGGCTGGCGCGGCGGGGGCGTTCCGCCCTCTCGAGGCCGCGCCGGTCGCGGAGCGCTACTCGGCGGCTTCGCGCAGGGGCTGGCCCGCCATGGCCTGGGCGCCCGCGGCCACCGCCTTGACGATGTTGTGGTAGCCCGTGCAGCGGCAGAGATTGCCCTCGAGCTCCTCGCGGATCGTCGTCTCCTCGAGGGCGGCGCCCTTGCGGTTCACGATGTCGATCGCGGCCATGATCATGCCCGGCGTGCAATAGCCGCATTGCAGGCCGTGATGCTCGCGGAAGGCCGCCTGCATGGGATGGAGGTCGCCATTCGCGGCGGCGAGACCCTCGATCGTCGTCACCGAGCCGCCGTCGGCCTGGAGCGCCAGCACCGTGCAGGCCTTCACGGCCTGCCCGTCGAGATGGACGACGCAGGACCCGCACTGGCTCGTGTCGCAGCCGACATGGGTGCCGGTGAGCCGCAGGGTCTCGCGCAGGAACCCGACCAGCAGGGTGCGCGGATCGATGTCGGCGGTGACGGGACGCCCGTTCACCGTCATGTTGACGATGGCCATCAATGTCCTCCGTGTCGCCGGCTCTTGGGCGGCCGGCACCCACGCCCGGTTGCATCCAGGCGGCGCTTTGGGACGGCGGAGACGACGCTGAGTCACCTGAACCAGCCGACCGAAATCGAGTGTGAACCGCCCGGAATCGGCGGTCAAGCGCCGCATGGGCGCCCATCGGGCGACGGTCTGAGGAGAAATCGATCCGAAGTCGGGGCGCCCGGCAGGCGGCGGGGCACGCGCTAGTTCCGCCCCGTGTCGAGGCGGCGGATCAGGTCCGTGAGGCGGGAGGGAACGGGCTCGTCGAGCAGCCCGTCATAGAGGGAGCGCAAGGCGAAGCCGATCCGGTCCTGGGTCGGGCGATCAAGGGGAACGGTGCCGTCCGGGCGGGAAAAGCCGCCGCCATCGGCGGCAGCACGCCCGCGAGCGCGGGCGCCTTCGCGATCCTGGTGATCCGGCACTGGCTCTCCCCCGCAACCTTTCTCGTTAGGATGTGCAACGCGCGCGACCGGCGACATGTTCCCGGTCGCGTGGCGATTTCCACATCTCCATCACGGGCATCATCGAGCGGCGCGGGCTTGCGCCGATGCGGCGGGCGCGCGAACGTGGCCGTTCATGATGGCTTCATACGCGCGCTCCACCATCGTCCCCGTAGGTACCGGGGGGTTCCCATGTTCTGGGACGGCATCGTGCGACGAGCCGCGTCGGCAGGCGGGGGTGGCGGGATGACGGTCGTGGCGGCCGCGACACCGGGCAACGCCCGGCATCGGGCGAAGGTCGGACTGGCGCTGGGCGGCGGCGCGGCGCGCGGCTGGTCGCATATCGGCGTGCTGCGGGTCCTGGAACAGGCCGGGATCGCGGTGGACGTGATCGCCGGATGCTCCATCGGCGCGGTCGTGGGCGGCTGCCATGCCGCGGGCAAGCTGGACGAGCTGGAGCGGTTCGCGCTCGGCCTGAGCAAGCGCAGCGTGGTGGGCCTGCTCGACTTCCATATCGGCGCCTCGGGCCTCATCGCCGGTGACCGGCTGCGCAAGCTGCTGGAGCGCGACCTGGCGGACCTGCGCATCGAGTCGCTCAGCCCGCGCTTCGGCTGCGTGGCGACCGAGTTCGGCACCGGCCACGAGATCTGGCTCACCCGCGGCCCTCTCGTCGAGGCGATGCGCGCGTCCTACGCGCTGCCGGGCATCTTCGATCCCGTGCGGATCAAGGGCCGCCTTCTCCTGGACGGCGCCCTCGTCAACCCCGTCCCCGTGACCACGGCCCGCGCGCTCGGCGCCGACGTGGTGATCTGCGTCAACCTCAACGGCGACCTCAAGCTGCGCGGCACCGTGATCCAGGCTCATGGCGGCGAGGACGACGAGGTGGTCGAGGCGGTGGTCGACGAGCCCCGCCGCTGGGGCCTCCTCCCGCCCTGGCGCAACGGCGACCGGACGCAGGGCCGG
>DASPJU010000472.1:0-6159 GCA_035628475.1 Salinarimonas sp.
CGGCGCATCGACGAGGTCACCGACGCCATCATGGCCGCCAACGTCCCCGAGCCGGCCCCGGCCAAGATGGCCCAGGGCTGATCGGCCCCGGGCCGGAGGCGCCGGCGGGGCCGACGCCCGCTCAGCCCTCCGGCTTGAACCGCCCGACCAGGACCTGCGCGCCCGCTGGGCTGGTGAGGCGCACATGGGTGATGGCGCGCCCGCCGCGCCAGGTGCGCCGCTCCACCACGAGGCAGGGCGCGCCCCGGGGCAGCCCGAGATGGCGCGCCGCGAGCGCGCAGGCTCCGGCGGCCGCGATGCGGTGCTCCGCCTCCGTCCAGGGCACGCGCTCCAGGAGCCAGCGGCCCGGGGTGATGCCCGCGAAGGTCTCGTCCCGGATGTCGGGCGCCATGGCGGGGTCGACGAGCCGCTCCTCGAGCTGCGCAGGCGCGCCGTCCGCGAGGTGGCGCAGGGTGAGGCGCAGGACCGGCAGCCCGGGACCGCAGCGCAGGCGCGCCGCCTCCTCGGCCGTCGCCGGTCCCTCGTCCCGGCGCAGGATCTCGGCCCGGTGCGCGCCGCCGCCCCGCGCGATCTCCGCGCCGATGTCCCAGATCTCGAACACCGCCCGCTCGGCGGCCCGCGCCGCCACCACGGTGCCGGCCCGGCGCCGGCGCTCGATCAGTCCCTCGCCGGCCAGGCCCGCGAGCGCCCGGTTCACGGTCATGCGCGACACGCGGAGCCGGGCCGTGAGCTCGTGCTCGGAGGGGATGCGCCGCCCGGGCGGCCACGCCCCCGACAGGATCGGCCCGGCGATGGCGCGTCGGATCTGGAGATGCAGCGGCCCCTCGCCGTCGAGGGTGAGGGGGTCGGTCATGGCCGCGCGCCCCTCCCTCCCCCCTGCAAGGGGGAGGGTGCCCCGCGCAGCAGGGCGGGAGAGGGGGCCGTCAGGGGTTTCGCGCTGCCCGGGCCGCCGCACGAGATCGGCGTTCGGCAAACCTTCCCGTCTCTCGCTCCGCTTTTGCGCTCCCCCTCTCCCGACCCCGCTTCGCGGGGCCACCCTCCCCCTCCAGGGGGAAGAGGGAGGCGCGCGGGGATGCCCATCACAGCGCCTCCAGCCGGCGCAGGGCCGCGCGGTAGCGCGCCACAATCCGCTCGCGGGCGCGGTGGCGTCCCCCCGCCACCACGTGGGCGCCGCCGCAGATCACGTCGCCGACCGCCGCGTTGTCGGCCGAGAAGATCCAGGCGTCGAGGACGACGTCGCCCGTCGCGGCGGCGAGCGAGGGGTGGTCGCGGTCGAGAACCACGATGTCGGCCCGCGCGCCCGGCGCGAGGCGCCCGACGGCGCGGCCCAAGGCCCCCGCGCCCCCGGCGCAGGCCGCCTCGAAGATCCGCCGGCCCGTCGAGACCCCCGAGGCTCCCAGCGCGTTGCGGGCGCGGTGGCGCAGGCGCTGGACATGCTCGAGCGTGCGCAATTCCTCCGCCGCCGAGACCCTGATGAGCGAATCCGACCCCACCCCGAACCGTCCGCCCCGCTCCAGATAGCCCGTGACGTTCGGGATGCCGTCGCCGAGGCTCGCCTCGGTGAGGGGGCAGAAGCCGATCGCGGCGCCGCTGCCCGCCATGAGGGCGACCTCGCCCGCGTCCGCGTGGGTAGCATGGATGAGGCACCAGCGCCCGTCCACGGGGGCGGCGTCGAAGAGGAGCTCGATGGGGCGGCGGCCATGGGCGGCGAGGCAGTCCTCCACCTCCTTGACCTGCTCGGAGACATGGATGTGGACCGGGCCCCCCGGGTGCGCGGCGAGAAGCGCCCGCAGCTCGTCCAGCGTCACGGCCCGCAGGGAATGGGGGGCGATGCCGAGACGGGCGTCGGGCAGCGCGCGGATCGCGGCGGCGCTCTCCTCCATGAGGCGCGCGAAGCGGTCGAGATCGTTGAGGAAGCGGCGTTGGCCGGGCGCGGGCGCCGCGCCGCCGAAATTGCCGTGCGCGTAGAAGACGGGTAGCAGCGTGAGGCCGATCCCGGTCTCGGCGGCGGCGGCCGCGATGCGCGTCGCGGTCTCGGCGAGATGCGCGTAGGGACTACCGTCGGGCGCGTGGTGCAGGTAGTGGAACTCGCCCACCGCCGTGAAGCCCGCCTCCAGCATCTCGGCGAAGGCGAGCCCCGCGATGGCCTCGACGTCGTCGGGGGTGAGCCGGTCGAGGAAGCGGTACATCACCTCGCGCCAGGTCCAGAACGAATCGGGGGCGTCGCCCCGCCGTTCCGCGAGCCCCGCCATGCCGCGCTGGAAGGAATGGCTGTGGACGTTGGGCAGGCCCGGCACGGCCGCGCCCGGGAACCGGGTCGCATCCCCGGGGGCCGGCGCGCCGGCCTCGACCGACGCGATGGCGCCGTCCTCCACCGCCACCAGCACGCTCTCGCGCCAGCCCTCGGGCAGGAGCGCGGTCGCGAAATGGAGCTTGCTCACGGGCCGGCCTCGCGCTTAGCTTTTGTCTAGACAATAACCGGGTCGGGTAAGGGCGCAAGCGCATGGATGTGGACCGCCTGTGGCGCGGGGCGCGGCTCGCCACCATGACGGACGCGGGCCTCGGCATCGTCGAGCGCGGCGCGGTGGCGTCCCGCGAGGGCCGCATCGTCTTCGCCGGTCCCGAGGCGGACCTGCCGGGGGATCTGCGCGCCGCCGAGACCCTCGACTGCGCGGGCCGCTGGATCACCCCGGGGCTGATCGACTGCCACACCCACCTCGTCTTCGCCGGCGACCGCTCGGACGAGTTCGAGCGGCGGCTCGCCGGCGAGTCCTATGCCGACATCGCGCGCTCAGGGGGAGGCATCGCGGCGAGCGTGCGGGCGACCCGGGAGGCGGACGAGGACGCCCTCGTGGCCGCGGCGCTGCCGCGCCTCGACGCGCTGCTGGCCGAGGGCGTCACGACGGTGGAGATCAAGTCGGGCTACGGCCTCGACCGCGACACCGAGCGCCGCCAGCTCCTCGCCGCCCGGCGGCTGGGGACCGAGCGGCCGGTCACGGTGGTGCCGACCTATCTCGGCGCCCACGCCCTGCCCCCGGGCGGGGATCGCGCGGAGTACCTTCGCCTCGTCGCCGAGGAGATGATCCCGGAGATCGCGCGCGAGGGCCTGGCGGACGCGGTCGACGCCTTCCACGAGACCATCGCCTTCGACGAGGAGGAGACGGCGGCCGTGTTCGAGGCCGCGGCGCGCCATGGGCTGCGGGTCAAGCTCCATGCGGACCAGCTGAACGACAATGGCGGCGCCGCGCTCGCGGCGCGTTTTTCCGCGCTCTCGGCCGACCACCTCGAATACACGACCGACGAGGGCGCCGCCGCCATGGCGCGGGCCGGCACCGTCGCGGTGATCCTGCCGGGCGCCTATTACGTGCTGAAGGAGACCCGCCAGCCCCCCATCGAGGCCTTCCGCCGCCACGGCGTGCCCATGGCGGTGGCGACCGACCTCAACCCGGGCACCTCGCCGATCGCGAGCTTGCGGCTGTGCGCCCACATGGCCTGCACGTTCTTCCGGCTGACCGTGCCGGAGGCCTGGCTCGGCATGACCCGCCACGCCGCCGCGGCGCTCGGGCGCGACGACGTCGGCGTCCTGGCGCCCGGCCGCTGGTGCGATCTCGCGATCTGGGACGTGGAGCGCCTCGCCGAGGTCGTGGCCCGCATCGGCCCGGCGCCGCTCCACGCGCGGGTGTGGAGGGGACGATGAGGAAAGCGCGCGATCTCCCCTCTTTCAGGGCGAGAGGGGCCGGGGGTAAGGGGATACCACGCCGGGAGGCTCGCTCCGCCCCCGCCGCTTTCACCCTCCTCCCTCGTCCCGAGATGCGACCCCGGGATCGATCCGGGGGAGCCTCGAAGGGCGCTCCGGTGGTCTCCGGACGGCCGTGGCAACGTCCTGCGTGCCTCGAGGCTCCGCGACGCGGAGCACCTCAGCATGAGGGCATTGGAGAAAGCTGGTTGTCCCGCGTACCCCCTCACCCCCGCCCCCTTTCCCCATGCGATAGGGGAGGAGCGAGCGCATGATCACCCTCCGCCCAGGCAGCATGCGCCTCGCCGACTGGCGCGCGATCTATCGCGGCGCGCCCGCGACCCTGGATCCCGCCTGCCGGGCCGCCGTGGAGGCGGGCGCCGCCACCGTCGCGGCGATCGTCGCCAAGGGCGAGCCCGTCTACGGCATCAATACGGGCTTCGGCCGGCTCGCCAGCGTGCGCATCGACGCCGCGGATCTCGCGCGGCTCCAGCGCAACCTGGTCCTGTCGCACGCGGCCGGGGTCGGCGAGCCGCTCCCCGACGCCGTCGTGCGGCTCGTCATCGCGCTCAAAGTGGCCAATCTCGGCCAGGGCGCCTCAGGGATACGCCTCGAGACCCTGCGGGCGCTCATGGCGCTGCTCGAGCGCGACCTCGTCCCCGTGATCCCGGCGCAGGGGTCGGTCGGCGCCTCGGGCGACCTCGCGCCGCTCGCGCATCTGGCGGGCGCCCTGATCGGGGTGGGCGAGATCGGGGTCGCGGGCCGGCGGCGCCCGGCCGCCGAGGCGCTGCGCGAGGCGGAGCTTGCCCCCCTCGAGCTCGCGCCCAAGGAGGGGCTGGCATTGCTCAACGGCACTCAGGTCTCGACCGCCCTGGCGCTGGCGGGCCTGTTCGAGGCTGAAGCCGTGCTCCAGGCCGCCCTCATCACGGGGGCGCTCGCCACCGACGCGGCACGGGGCTCCGACGGGCCCTTCGACGCGCGCATCCACGCGCTGCGCCGTCACCGCGGCCAGATCGAGACGGCGGCGGCCCTGCGCGACCTCATGGCGGGCAGCGCCATCCGGGCCTCGCATCTGGACGGCGACGAGCGCATCCAGGACCCGTACTGCCTGCGCTGCCAGCCCCAAGTCATGGGCGCGTGCCTCGACCTCCTGCGCGGGGCCGGGGCGACGCTGGAGACGGAGGCCAACGGCGTCTCCGACAACCCCCTCGTCTTCGCGGACGCCGGCGAGGTGATCTCCGGCGGCAACTTCCACGCCGAGCCCGTCGCCTTCGCGGCCGACACCATCGCGCTGGCGCTGTGCGAGATCGGCTCCATCGCCGAGCGCCGCATCAGCCTGCTCACCGACCCGACCCTGTCGGGGCTCCCCGCCTTTCTCACCCCGAGGCCCGGCCTCAACTCGGGCTTCATGATCCCGCAGGTCACCGCCGCCGCCCTCGTGTCGGAGAACAAGGGGCTGGCCCATCCGGCCTCGGTGGACTCGATTCCCACCTCCGCCAACCAGGAGGACCACGTCTCCATGGCGACGCACGGGGCCTACCGCCTGCTGCGGATGGCCCGCAACACGGGCCACGTGATCGCGATCGAGCTCCTGGCGGCGGCTCAAGGCTGCGACTTCCACGCGCCGCTCGCCTCGAGCGAGCCCCTGGAGCGGGTGCGGGCGCTCCTGCGGGCCTCGGTCCCGACCCTGGAGGAAGACCGCCTCATGGCCCCTGACATCGCGGCCGCCATGGCGCTGGTGGCGGACGGGGCGGTGGCGCGGGCAGCCGGGATGGCGCTGCCGGGGGTGGATGATGAGGGGTGACGCGCCCACACCCCCCGCCGGGCGGGGAGAGGGCTTCGCCCGCGGACCGGCGGGCGAAGCAAGCGGCGAAGCCGCGAGGGTGAGGGGGTATCTCCGGAAGAGCCTCAACCTGAGACGCCCCCTCACCCCCGCGCTGCCGCGCTCGCCTCGGCCCCCGGCAAGGGGGGCCTCGGCCCTCTCCCCGCACGGCGGGGAGAGGGGGACCAAGCTGGAGACCCGCCCATGAACCGTCTCGACAACGCCCGCAAGATCCGCGCGCCCCGCGGCCCCGAGCGCTCCGCCAAGAGCTGGCTCACGGAGGCGGCGCTGCGCATGCTCATGAACAACCTCGATCCGGAGGTGGCCGAGAAGCCCGAGGCGCTCGTGGTCTATGGCGGCATCGGCCGCGCCGCGCGGGACTGGGCGAGCTTCGACCGGATCGTGGCGGCGTTGCGCGAGCTGGAGGACGACCAGACGCTCCTCGTCCAGTCCGGCAAGCCGGTGGGCGTGTTCCGCACCCACCCGGACGCGCCGCGCGTGCTCATCGCCAATTCCAACCTGGTGCCCGCCTTCGCGACCTGGGAGCATTTCCATCGGCTCGATGCCCAGGGGCTGATGATGTACGGCCAGATGACGGCCG
>DASPJU010000473.1:0-2045 GCA_035628475.1 Salinarimonas sp.
GCCCGAGCCGACCCGGCAGTTCTTCTTCTCGAACATGTCGAGCCGCGCGGCCAAGAACCTCCAGGACGACATGCAGACCCTGGGGCCGATCCGCCTCAAGGACGTGGACGAGGCCCAGGGCAAGATGGTCAGCCTCGCCAAGGAGCTCGCCGAGAAGGGCGAGATCATGATCTCGAAGAACCGGGGCGAGGACGAGCTCGTCTATTGAGCCGTGATCGGAGGAGCCGTGCAGCCCGCGCATCGACCTGCCGCTGACGGCCTGCCCTTCCCGCCGGGAGGGGCCCCATGACCGCGCCGCCCCGGGACGCCCTGCGCGAGGTGCTGTCCGAGCTCGACCGCACCCTCGCGTCGGAGCCCCCCGAGCGCGCCCGCGAGATCCTGCACCGCACCGCCCTGCTCTATCGCGGCAACGCCGCCGACCTGTCCGCGGACGCGGCCCTCGTGTTCGACGAGGCGTTCCTGCGCCTCCTGCCCGTGAACGATGCCACCGGGCGCGCCCGGCTGGCGGAAGCCGTCGCGCCCCACGCCAACGCGCCCCGGCGCACGGTGCGGCTGCTGGCCTTCGACCCGGAGGAGACCGTGGCCTCGCCGGTGCTGCGCGCCTCGCCGCTCCTCGACGAGGTCGACCTCCTGGCGCTGGCCCGGGAGCGGGGGCCGGGGCACCTCATGGCCATGTCCCTGCGCCCCACGGTGCCGGAGACCGTCACGGACCTCCTCATCGAGCGCGGCGGGCCCGACGTCGTTCTCTCGGCGGTGCGCAATCGCGGCGCCCGTCTGTCCAACCGCGCCTGCGCCCAGGTGCTGCGCCAGGCGGGGGGCGTGCCGGACCTGCGCCGGGCGCTGCAGCTGCGCCCCGACGTGCCGCGCGCGCAGCTCGACCGCATCGGCGCGGCCGTGCGGGCGAGCGCGGGATCGGCGCCCGGCGTGCCCCGCTCGGTGGCGAAGCTCGGGGCGGTCTTCCGCTATTTTCTGGCCCGAACAGCCCGGGAGGCGCCGCGCCTGTCCGCCATCCACGGGGCGCTGCTCGCGGTGCACGGGGTCGTCCAGGCAAACCGTCTCGACGAGGCGCAGATCGCCGACTGGCTGCGCAAGGGCGAGCACGAGCTCGCCATCGCCGGCACCGCATACCTGACGAAGCTGCCCGTCTCGCTCGTCCAGCGCGCCCACCGCTCTGCCGAGCCCGACGGGTTCGAGCTCATCCTCGCCTCCGCGGGCTTCGCCTACGACACCTTCGAGCTCGCGCTGATGTCGAATCCCGCCTGGTCCCTCGACGCCGCTCAGGTCGAGCGCCTCGTGACGGACTATCGCGAGCTGCGCCCCGAGGAGGCGCGGCTCGCGATCCGGCTGGCCGTGGCGAGCCTCAGAAAGCCCGCGCGAAAGGTGAGGTAGACACGGCCCACCCCACCTTGACCGCCCCCCTCCCCTGCGGCATGGGAGGCGCCATCCAGCCACCCCTCCCCGCCGAGGCCCCATGACCGCCATCGCCGACATCATCGCCCGCGAGATCCTCGACAGCCGCGGCAATCCCACCGTCGAGGTCGACGTGATCCTGGAGGACGGCTCGGTCGGTCGCGCGGCGGTGCCGTCGGGGGCGTCCACGGGCGCCCACGAGGCCGTGGAGCTGCGCGACGGCGACAAGGGGCGTTATCTCGGCAAGGGCGTGCTCAAGGCGGTGGAGGCCGTCAACCACGAGATCCTCGACGCGATCGGCGGCATGGACGCCGAGGACCAGGTCGAGATCGACGAGGCGATGATCGAGCTCGACGGCACGCCCAACAAGAGCCGGCTCGGCGCCAACGCGATCCTGGGCGTCTCGCTCGCCGTCGCCAAGGCGGCGGCCGAGGCCTCGGGGCTCCCCCTCTACCGCTACGTCGGCGGCACCCAGGCCCGGGTCCTCCCGGTGCCGATGATGAACATCATCAACGGGGGCGCCCATGCCGACAACCCGATCGACTTCCAGGAATTCATGATCCTGCCGGTCGGCGCACCGAACCTCGCCGACGCCGTGCGCATGGGAGCGGAGGTGTTCCACACCCTCAAGGGCG
>DASPJU010000474.1:0-4857 GCA_035628475.1 Salinarimonas sp.
GCAGGACGCTGTTTTCGGGGGCGCCCACCCTGCCCTGCTATCGCCGACGGGCCTGGCGCAGCGGCTGGCGGTCAACCCTGACGTCGTCAAGGACCCGCGCCTCCTGAACCGCCGCGACGCGCTCGTCGGCGACGCGACGCGGGCCGCCGAGCTCCTCGACAACGTCAACAAAGCCGCCCGGCCTTTCTCGCCCGCCACGGGCGTGGGTGGCGCGAGCAGCACCTACGTGTCACCCCTTGGCGACTACGCTCGCCGGATCGTCGAGACCCAGGGCGCCAATGCCGAGGCGGCCTCCCGCCTCGACGAGGGCCAGAAGGTCGCCCTCGCGGCGATCGAGAGCCGGTTCTCCGAGACCGCCGGGGTGAACATAGACGAGGAGATGGGGCGCCTCGTCCAGCTCCAGACCGCCTACGGCGCCAATGCCCGGGTCATGAGCGCCGTGCGCGACATGCTCGACATGCTCATGCGGATGTGAGGACACGCTCGATGACGATCTCTCCCCTGGCCCCCGGCGCCCTCATCCCCCGCCGCACCGGCGAGAGCTTCACGACCATGCGCCGGGAGTTCGACGACCTCCAGCGCCAGCTCGTCTCGGGCAAGCGCGCCGACACCTATTCGGGCCTCGGCACCGGGCGGCGCACGAGCATCGACACCCGCGCGCGGCTCGCCGCCATCGAGGGTTACCAGGCCGCCATCGCCAATGGCGATCTGCGGCTGAGGGTGGCTTCGCAGGGGCTCGACTCGGTGTCGAAGACCCTCTCCACCCAGAAGAAGCAGGCCATGCTGACCACGGTCGACCCGACCACGGGCGGGCGGACCGCCCTGCAGCAATCGGCCATGAACAACCTCAAGCACGTGATCGACGTGCTCAACACGGAGGTCAACGGGCGATACCTGTTCTCGGGGCGCAAGGACGGGACGCGCCCCGTCGCCTCCCTCGAGACCATCCTGGACGGGGCCGGCGGCCTCACCGGCCTGCGGCAGGCCGTCGCCGCGGCCGCGACGGCCGACGTGGGAACGAGCCTGCAGCCGGGCCATCTGCAGTCCACTCCCGCCAGCAACGTCGCCACCGTCGCCGAGACGATGCCGGGTTCCACGCTCAACGGCTTCTCGCTGCGCGCCGATGGTCCGGCCTCCGGTTCGCCGTCGATCGGGATCGCGCGGGCGGGCACGACGCTCGGCACCCGCAGCATCAGCTTCACGGTCGGCGCGGGCCTCGCAGACGGGGAGACCGTGCGGCTGACCCTGGGTCTCAAGGACGGCACGAGCATCCCGATCGAGCTGCGGGCGCGCACCGGCGGGACCACGGCCGACCGGACCTCGTTCCGAATCGGCCCCACCCCGGACGACTCGGCGGCCAACCTCGCGGACGCGGTGCGCCAGGCAGCCCTGGCCGCGACCACGGATCCGCGTTTCGTGTCGGCCTCCGCCGTCGCCGCGGCCGACCGGTTCTTCGCCGGCGGGATCCCGGGCGCGGTCACATGGTACGACGGGGAGGGCGTCGCCCCGACCTGGCTCGCGGCCGAGCCCCCGGCCCACGGCACCGACCCGGAGCAAGCCTACTCGGCCGAGGCGCGGGGCGGCGTGCCGGTGCGGGCGGACGCTAATCTCGCCATCGGCATCGGGGCGCGGGCGAACGAGCTTCCCTTCCGCAACGCGCTCGCGGGCCTCGCCGTCATGGCCATCGCCACCTTCAGCACGGACCCGGCCCTGCACGCGGCGGAGAGCGCGCGCTTCGAGGCCCTGCGCGACCGCACCTCGGACCGCCTCGACCCGCAGGTCGGCCCCGGCAACGTGAAGGGCGTCCTGTCCGAGCTCGCCAACGCCACCGTGAGCCTCAAGACCGCGGGGGACCGCCAGCTCGCGGCGGAGTCCATCTGGAAGGAGGCCCTGGGCACGGTCGAGAACGCGGACCCCGAGGAGGTGGCGGCGGCGCTGCGGACGCTGCAGGTCAAGATGGAGGCGAGCTACCAGACCACCTCGATCCTGTCCCGCCTGTCGCTCGTGAATTACCTCTAGCCTGGTCGCAACGGCCGAAGCCTCCCGGGGACTGGACCGATCGGAAGGCGGGGGTCCGTGCGCCCCTCCGACGCCGGGCCGGTCCCCGGGCGGGGCGCACGGACCCCGCTTAACGGTCGATTAACCATACCGGCGCTTAGTCTGGAGCCCTTGGGCCCCGCGCCGTCCCGCGACGCGTCCGAGCCGGGACCAGGGCGGCGCGCCGGAGAAGATCATGCTCTACAACAGCACCATCCTCGTCACAGGCGCGACCGGCTCGTTCGGGCAGACCTTCATTCCGATGACGTTGGCCAAGTACGACCCGCGCCGCCTGATCATCTACTCGCGGGACGAGATGAAGCAGTGGGAGATGGCGAAGCTCTACGGCGGCGATCCGCGCGTGCGCTTCTTCATCGGCGACGTGCGCGACCGCGAGCGGCTCTACCGGGCGCTCGACCGGGTCGACTACGTGGTGCACGCCGCCGCGACCAAGATCGTGCCCACGGCGGAATACAACCCGTTCGAGGCCGTCAAGACGAACGTGCTGGGCGCGATGAACCTCATCGACGTCTGCATCGACCAGGGCGTCAAGCGGGTGGTCGCCCTCTCCACCGATAAGGCGTCGAGCCCAGCCAATCTCTACGGCGCCACGAAGCTCGTCTCGGACAAGCTCTTCGTGGCGGGCAACTCCTACGCGGGAAGCCACGACACCCGCATGGCGGTGGTGCGCTACGGCAACGTGATGGGCTCGCGCGGATCGGTGATTCCCTACTTCCTGTCCCTCGCCGAGAGCGGCGTGCTCCCGATCACCGACGAGCGCATGACGCGCTTCATGATCAGCCTGGAACAGGGCGTGGAGCTCGTCTGGCACGCCCTGTCCGACATGGCGGGCGGCGAGATCTACGTGCGCAAGATCCCCTCCATGCGCATGGTCGACCTCGCTCGCGCGGTGGCGCCCCGCGCGGACCTGCGGATCGTGGGCATCCGTCCGGGCGAGAAGCTGCACGAGCAGATGATCAGCGTCGAGGACGCGCACTACACCTACGAGTACGAGGACCACTACAAGATCCTGCCCAGCATCAACAACTGGAGCAGCTGCAAGGGGCGGATCAAGGACGGCCGCAAGGTGCCGGAGGACTTCGTCTATTCGAGCGAGCGCAACGAGCACTGGATGGGCGTCGAGGACCTGCGCGCCTGGATCGAGGCCAACCGCGAGAAGCTGAAGGTGGCGGCATGATCCCCTATGGCCGGCAGGACATCCAGCCCGAGGACGTGGAGGCGGTCGCCGAGGTCCTGCGCTCCGATTTCCTGACGCAGGGGCCGGCCGTCCCCCGCTTCGAGGCGGCGCTCGCCACCTATGCGGGCGCGCGCCACGCAGTGGCGGTCAACAGCGCGACCTCGGCGCTTCACGTCGCCTACATGGCGCTGGGCCTGGGGCCCGGCGACCTGCTCTGGACGAGCCCGAACACCTTTGTGGCGACGGCCAATGCCGCGCTCTATTGCGGCGCCGACGTCGATTTCGTCGACATCGACCCGCGGACCTACAATCTCTGCCCCGAGGCGCTGGCCCGCAAGCTCGAGGCGGCCGAGCGCGCGGGTCGCCTGCCCAAGATCGTGGCGCCGGTCCATTTCGCGGGCGAGCCCTGCGCCATGGAGGCGATCGCTGCGCTCGGGCGCCGCCATGGCTTCCGGATCGTCGAGGACGCCTCCCACGCCGTGGGGTCGCGCGTCGCCGGCACGATGATCGGCGCCTGCGCCTTCAGCGACGTGACGGTCTACAGCTTCCATCCCGTCAAGATCGTCACGAGCGGGGAGGGAGGCGCGGCCCTCACCAACGATCCCGAGCTCGCCTGGCGCATGGCGGTGCTCCAGACCCACGGCGTCGTTCGCGACCCCGCCCGGATGGAGGGTCCCCCCGAGGGGCCGTGGAGCTATCACCAGATCGCGCTGGGCTACAATTACCGCCTCACCGACATCCACGCCGCGCTGGGGCTGTCGCAGCTCTCCCGCATCGAGCCCTATCTGCGCCGCCGCAACGAGCTCGCCGACCGCTACGACGCTCTGCTCGCGGAGCTGCCCGTGGCCAGGCCCGTGCGCGATCCCGCCAACCGTTCGGCGCTCCACCTCTATCCCGTCCGCCTGACCGGCGCCGCCGCCGGACGCCGGCGGGAGGTGTTCGAGCGGATGCGGGCGGCGGGGATCGGGGTGAACGTCCACTATATCCCGGTTCACCTCCAGCCCTTCTACCGGGCCCGGGGATTTCGCGAGGGGCAGTTCCCGCAGGCCGAGGCCTATTACGCGGCGGCGCTCACGCTGCCGCTCTTCCCCCGCCTCGAGGAGGCGGACCAGGACCGCGTCGTCGGAGCGCTCGCGGACGCCCTGCGCGGGGCCTAGGCGCTCCCTGTCCGGGGATCGTTCCCCCGGCCCGCGGCGCCTTTTACCGCTCGTTAACCCTATCTGCCGGTTCCCGCGCGTCGCGGATCGGATTCACGTTTTCGAAGGAGGGCCCGGGCGAGTGTGACGGGGTCAGCAGCCTGTAGGAACAGAACGCTGCGCGTCATCCAGAAGGAGCCACGACATGGCCGTCACCCTCTCGAATCCCGCCCAAACCGCCCTCGACTCCATCCTCAGCACCGGCCGCGAGGCTCAGATCTCGCAGAAGCGGCTGTCGACCGGCCTCAAGGTGTCGGAAGCGGCGGACGGCCCGGCCGCCTACTTCACCGCCCGCGGCCTGCGCGGCCGCGCCGAGGAGTTCAGCAGCCGCTACGACAACATCCAGCAGGGCATGAAGACGCTGAACGCGGCCTCGAAGTCGCTGGACGGCGTCGAGAAGCTCGCCCAGCAGATGAAGGGCCTCGC
>DASPJU010000475.1:0-15826 GCA_035628475.1 Salinarimonas sp.
GTGACCGGATAGTTCATGAAGATGTTGCGCTGGAAAATTGTCACGCAAACGTCTTCCTGGGATCGAACGCATCCCTCACCGCCTCGCCGATGAAGATCAGCAGGCTCAGCATGAGCGCGATGACGAAGAAGCCCGTGAGGCCTAGCCACGGTGCCTGGAGGTTCGACTTGCCCTGGGCCAAGAGCTCGCCGAGCGAGGGCGAGCCGGGCGGCAGGCCGAAGCCGAGGAAGTCGAGCGAGGTGAGCGTGGTGATGGAGCCGTTGAGGATGAAGGGCAGGAAGGTGAGGGTCGCGACCATGGCGTTGGGCAGCAGGTGCTTGAACATGATGGTGGAGTTCGACAGGCCGAGCGCCCGGGCGGCGCGGACATATTCGAAGTTGCGCGCGCGCAGGAACTCCGCCCGCACCACGCCCACCAGCGAGACCCAGGAGAACAGGAGCAGGATCCCGAGCAGCACCCAGAAGCTCGGGGTGATCACGGCCGAGATGATGATGAGGAGATAGAGCGAGGGGATCGCGTTCCAGATCTCGATGACGCGCTGGAAGATCAGGTCCGTCCAGCCGCCGTAATAGCCCTGCACGGCGCCGGCGAGCACGCCGATGACGGAGGAGATGCCCGCCAGGATCAGCCCGAACAGGACCGAGATGCGGAAGCCGTAGATGACGCGGGCCAGGACGTCGCGGCCCTGGTCGTCCGTGCCGAGCCAGTTGTAGTTGCCCAACGAACGGAAGCGCTCGATCTTATCGGGCGTCGGCTCGCAGACGTCCGTGTCCCGGACCATCCAGGTGGGCGGCGCCGGGAAGCCGCCGCAGGCGGTCGCGCCCGAGGCGTCGCGGCGCAGCAGCACGCCCGGATGGTCGCGGTAGATCGTGTCGTAGCGGAAGCGGATCGGCGGCCAGACCGCCCAGCCGTTGCTCTCCAGCTCGTCGCGGATCATCGGATCGCGATAGTCGGTCCGGGCCAGGAAGCCGCCGAACTTCTCCTCCGGATAATTGACCAGGACGGGAAAGAGCCACTCGCCCTTGTACCTCGCCACGATCGGCCGGTCGTTGGCGATCACGTCGGCGAACAGCGTCACGACGAAGAGCGCCATGAAGATCCAGAAGGACCAATGGCCTCGTCGGTTGCGCTTGAAGTTCTCCAGGCGACGGCGGTTGATCGGCGAGAGCCCGCGGCGGGCGCGGGGCGGGGCGGCGGAGGCGACGACGGCGTCCATGTCAAACCTCCCGCGTCTCGAAGTCGATGCGCGGGTCGATCCAGACATAGAGGAGGTCCGACATGAGCCCCACCAGCAGGCCCACCAGCGAGAAGATGTAGAGGGTCGCGAAGACCACCGGATAGTCGCGGTTCACGATGGACTCGAAGGAGAGAAGCCCCAGGCCGTCCAGGGAGAAGATCGTCTCGATGAGGAGCGAGCCCGCGAAGAAGGCGCCGATGAAAGCGCCGGGGAAGCCCGCCACGACGATCAGCATCGCGTTGCGGAAGACGTGGCCGTAGAGCACCCGGCGCTCCGAGAGGCCCTTCATGCGCGCGGTCAGCACGTATTGCTTGCGGATCTCGTCGAGGAAGGAGTTCTTCGTGAGCAGCGTCGAGGTCGCGAAGGCGCCCAGCGCCATGGCCGTGATGGGCAGCGCGATGTGCCAGAGATAGTCGGCGACCTGCCGGTACCAGGGCAAGAGCGCGAAATTCTCCGAGGTCAGGCCCCGCAGCGGAAAGATCTGCCAGAACGAGCCGCCCGCGAAGAGGACGATGAGCAGGATCGCGAAAAGGAAGCTCGGGATCGCGTAGCCGATGATGACGACCCCCGAGGTCCACACGTCGAAGGCCGAGCCGTCGCGCACCGCCTTGCGGATCCCCAGCGGGATCGAGATCGCGTAGGACAGGAGCGTCATCCAAAGCCCCAGGGTGATCGAGACCGGCAGCTTCTCCTTGATGAGCTGGAGCACCGAGATGTCGCGGAAATAGCTCTTGCCGAAGTCGAAGCGCGCATAGTCCCACAGCATCTTCAGAAAGCGCTCATGGGCCGGGCGGTCGAAGCCGAACTGGCGCTCGAGCTGCTTGATGAAGGCGGGATCGAGCCCCTGCGCGCCGCGATAGGCCGACGTCGCGTCGCCTCCGCCGGCCGCCGCCTGCCCGCCGCCCACGAAATCGCCGCCCCTGCCCGAAACGCGGCTGCTCGAATCCTGGCCCTGGAGCTGGGCGATGATCCGCTCGACGGGACCGCCCGGGGCGAACTGAACGAGGATGAACGAGATCAGCATGATCCCGAACAGGGTCGGGATCATGAGCAGGAGTCGGCGGGCGATGTAGGCGGCCATGGGTCAGGCGCTCCCGAGGCGGCCGAGATGCGTGTCCCGAAAGGCGGTGGCGTGCTTCAGCCCGTAGCCCAGCAGGCGGTCGAACCCCACATGGGCGGCCCAGACCGCCGCGACCGCGGCAAGCCCGATCGAGCCGAGCGCGGCTGCGAGGCCCACGAGCGCGAGCGGGACGAGGGTGGTGTGGGCGGCGTTGTAGAGCGCCGCGCCCGCGCGCGGCCCGGCGAGGTACCCCAGCATCGACAGGTCGGGGGCGAGAAAGAGCACGGCATAGAGGCTCCACGACGCGCCGAGCCAGGCATAGAGGCCCGTCGCGCCAACCAGAAGGGCGAGGCCCTCCAGGCGCAGCAGCAGCCGGGGCGTTCCCGTGACGTGGCTCACCCGGCTCTCCCGATTCGCTTCGCCTTCTCGGCGTCGTACCACCAGGTCGAGAAGGCGGCACGGCCGAATTTCGGCAGGACCGGGGGGCGGCCGTACTGGTCCCAGAACGCGATCCAGTGCGTGGCGCGGTACCATTGCGGCACCCAGAAGCGCTGCGCGCGCAGCACCCGGTCGAGCGCCCGGGCCGCGACCGTCACCTCCTCGCGGGTCTTGGCCTGGATCACGGCCTCCACGAGAGCGTCCACCGCCGGATGGCTGATGCCCGCGAGATTGCGCGAGCCGCGCATCTTGGCCGCGTCGCTGGACAGGATGTTGCGGATCGCCTCGCCGGGCGCGAGCCCGAACACGTAGCGGCGCACCGTCATGTCGAAATCGAACTCGTCCATGCGCCGCTGGTACTGCGCCGGATCGACCATGCGGATCGCCGCGTCGATGCCGATCAGGCGCAGGTTCTTGATGAAGGCGTTGGTGTGCGGCTGGAGCGAGGGATCGTCCTCAAGGAACTCGATGGCGAAGGGCTGGCCGTTGGGCTGGCGCATCGCGCCCCCCGCGTCCCGCTTGAAGCCCGCCTGGGCCAGGAGCTCGCTCGCGCGGCGCAGGAGGCGGCGGTCCTGGCCCGAGCCGTCCGAGACGGGCGGGGACACGGGATCGCCGAACACCTCCGGGTCGAGGCTCGCGCGGTGGGGCTCCAGGAGCGCCAGCTCCTCGGGCGAGGGCGGCCCTGAAGCCTTGAGCGGCGAGTTCTCGAACATGGACCCCGTGCGCTTCATCACGGAAAACATGATGTTGGCGTTGGTCCACTCGAAATCGAAGCACTGGATCAGCGCCTCGCGCACCCGCGGGTCCGCGAACTTCTCGCGGCGCATGTTGATGAACCAGCCCTGCGCCCCGGACGGGGTCTCGTCGGGCAGCTCGTCGCGCACGACCTTGCCCTCGCGCAGCGCCGGGAAGTCGTAGCGCGTCTTCCAGACCCGGCTCGTGAACTCCTCGCGGATCGTGTAGGCGCCCGAGGTGAAGGCCTGGTAACCCGCCTCCCGATCACGGAAGTACTCGAAGCGGATCTCGTCGAAATTGTTGATGCCGATCGCGACCGGCAGGTCCTTGGCCCAGTAATCCGCCACCCGCTCGAAGGCGATGAACCGCCCGACCTCGAAGCGCTTCACCCGGTAGGGCCCCGAGCCGAGCGGCGCCTCCAGCGTCGATTCCTCGAAGGGGCGGGTGGCGTAATAGGCCGCCGAGAAGATCGGCAGCCCCGCCACCACGAGCGGGGCGTCGCGCCCGCGCCCCTCGACGAAGCGCACCGCCACCACGTCGTCGCCCTCGGCCGCGACGCCCTCCACCGGCCGCAGGATCTGCGCGTAAGTGGGATGGCCCTTGGTCTTGAGGGTCTCGATGGAGAAGGCGACGTCGCGCGCCGTGATCCGCGAGCCGTCGTGGAAGCGCGCCTCCGGCCTCAGGACGAAACGGTAGACGCGCCCGTCCGCGGAGATGCGCACGGCCCGCGCCACCAGCCCGTAGAGGGAATCGGGCTCGTCCTGCGAGGCCGCCATGAGGCTGTCGAAGGTGAGCCCCATGCCGGCGGCGCCGTCGCCCTTGAGCACATGGATGTTCAGCGTGTTGAAGGTCTGGAAGTTCTGGTTCCCCGCCACCGAGGAGATCACGTAGGAGGCGCCCCCGCCCTTGGGCGCGGCCGGGTTCACGTAGTCGAAGTGCTTGAAGTCCGGCGGGTATTTGAGGTCGCCGAAGGCCGACAGGCCGTGGCTCTCCCGCTCCCCCTCCTGGGCCGGGGCCGGCGCGCCGAGCGCCGTCCAGGTGCCGAGCGCCGTGGCGCCGAGGACGAGCTCGCGTCTTGTGGGGGTCATCGGGGGGCTCCGGTCTTGGCGGCCTTGGCCTCGTCATACCACCAGATCGTCGGGAAGGCGGCGGCGCCGTAGCGCGGCATCACCTCCGGGTGGCTGAAGCGGTTCCAGCGGGCGGTGCGCTCCTTGTTGTAGGTCCATTGCGGCACCACGAGATCGAGGTGCAGCAGCACCCGGTCGAGGGCCTTGACGGCGGCGACCTGGTCGTCCCGGTCCGTGGAGAAGATCACCCGCTCGATCAGCGCGTCCACCGCCGGGTCCTTGAGCCCCATGAGGTTGCGCGAGCCCGGCCGGTCGGCCGCCGCCGAGCCCCAGAAGTCGCGCTGCTCGTTGCCGGGCGAGAGCGACTGCGGCCACACGGCCGTGGTCATGTCGAAGTCGAAGGCGCGGACGCGGTTCTGGTACTGGCTCGGGTCGACGATGCGCAGCGTCACGGGGATGCCAAGCCGTTCAAGCGCCTGCTTGTAGGCCAGCACGTAGCGCTCCTGGCTCGCGTCGAAGCCGAGGAACTCGACCGCGAGGGGCTCGCCCGTCTTGACGTTGACGAGGGAGCGCCCCTTCTGCTCGTAGCCGGCGGCCTTGAGCAGCTCGAAGGCCTGGCGAAGGTTGTTGCGGAAGGCGTCCGGCGTACCGGCCACGGGGTTGCGGTAGGGCTCGGTGAAGACGCTCTCGGGGATCTTGCCCCGCATCTCCTCGAGGATCGCGCGCTCGCGCCCCTCGGGCAGGCCCGACGAGGCGAGGTCCGTGCCCTCGAAGAAGGAGTCGATGCGCTCGTAGGCGCCGTAGAACAGGTTGCGGTTGATGTCCTCGAAGTCGAAGGCGAGGTTGAAGGCCCGGCGCACCCGCTCGTCCTGGAACTTCCCCCGCCGCATGTTGAGGACGAAGGCCTGCATGCGGCCCGACGCCCGTTCCTCGAACTCCTCGCGCACCACCCGCCCCTCGCGCACGGCCGGAAAGTCGTAGGCGGTCGCCCAGTTGCGGGCGATGTTCTCCTCGCGGAAGTCGATCTGGTCGCCCTTGAAGGCCTCGAGCAGCACCGTGGCGTCCCGGTAGTACTCCGTGCGGATCTGATCGAGATTGTGCCGGCCCACGTTCACGTTGAGCTCGCGCGCCCAATAGTCGGGCACCCGCTCGTAGACCGCGTTGCGGCCCGCCTCGAAGCCCTTGAGACGGTAGGGGCCGGAGCCCAGCGGCGGCTCGAGGCTGGTCTGGGTCACGTCGCGCTTGCGCCCGTCGGGCCCGGTGCCCTCCCACCAGTGCTTGGGCAGGACGGGGATCTGGCCGACGATCTGGGGCAGCTCGCGGTTGTTCTTCTCCGAGAAGCGGAACGTCACCTCCCGCTCACCGGTCTGCTCGGCCCGCTCCACGTTCTTGTAGTAGAAGGCGTAGGTGGGGCTGTTCGCCTTCAGGGCATCGAAGGAGAAGATCACGTCCGCCGGCGTCACGGGCTTGCCGTCGTGGAAGCGGGCGGCGGGGTTGAGGCGGTAGGTGACGGAGGAGAAGTCCGGCGGGTGGCGCACCGCCTCGGCGAGGAGGCCGTATTCGGTGAAGGGCTCGTCCTGGGAGGCCTCCATCAGGGTGTCGTAGATGCGCGCGATCCCGCCCTCGAGGTTCCCCTTCACGCCGGCGACGAAGAGGTTGAGGTTGTCGAAGGTGCCCTGGGCGCCGAGCCGGACGATGCCGCCCTTGGGCGCAGCGGGGTTCACGTACTCGAAATGCTTGAACCCCTCCGGATACTTGACCGCTCCCAGCGCGGCGAGGCCGTGCTGCCAGGGCTCACGGGCGGGCTCCTGAGCCCCCGCGGGAGCCGCGACGGCGAGAACGAGCGCGAGGGCGGCGAGGCAGGCGCTGGCGGGCGAGCGTGGCACGGGCGTCTCCGAATGGGCCGATCGAGGGTAATGTTCGACCCCGGCTTCGTGACGTCAATGCGGCCTGCCGCCCCGAAAGACGCCGGCCCGCCGTTCAGCGGCCGCGCCCGGAGCGTCGGGAGGCGCGCACGCGCACGGGAACCGGCTCGGCGCGCGGCGCGGGTAGCGCCACGAGGTCGGCGAGGAGGGATGCGAGGCGGCTGCCGAGCGCCTTGATGCGAGCCATGGAAGGATCTCCTGAAAACGTGTCTGCCAACGCGCTTGGGAGGACCTTGGTTTCGCTCGAAAGCTAGCATCGGCGAAGTCGAAATCGGGCGGGGCATAGCAGTGCCGGGCCGCGTGTCGTCGCCGGAACCCTGGCCGCTGGCAAGCGTTGCCCATTCGTCATCGGCAACACGCCGAATTCAAATTGAGTGAGGTTCAAATGCTCGGTTGGGCAATCACTTTCCTTGTGGTGGCGCTCATCGCGGCCGTTCTCGGCTTCGGCGGCATCGCCGGCGCGGCGGTCGACATCGCCAAGCTGATCTTCTTCGTCGCGATCGTCCTCTTCGCGATCTCGGCGGTGGTGGGCCTCTTCCGCGGCCGCACCTCGACCCGGCTCTGACGGAACCCGCCGTCCGATCCCGCGACGCCGTCCGGCCCCGCCGGGCGGCGTCGACGCGTCCGGGCCGGCTCACGCGGCGGGATCGTCGCCTCCCCGATCGAGCTGCCGGATGAGGTCCGCCAGCCGGCCCGGGACGGGCTGGTTCACGAGGTCGTCGTACATGGCGCGCAGCTGCTCGCCGATGCGCCCCTGGGTCGGGCGGTCGAGCGCGGCCCCAGGCTGCGGGGCGGGACCCTGAGCCGCCGCGCCCTCGCGCGGCGACGTCAGGCCGATCTCTTGGACGGCGATGTCCACCGGTGGCTTCCCCTGGCTGTCATTCATCGGACGAGCTGTCCCCGATCCGCTCTGCCACCCAAATCCCATGAGGGATCAGGTCCTGGCGGACCTTTGCGCACGGGCGACAACGCCGGCCCCTGGCATTTGGTTCCAAGCCATGGAACCATCGGGCGGGCTTGGCGTTGCCTCTCCGGACCTTTATCCTCGCAATCAAATCCAACACAGGGGGATCTGCATGTCGACAGCGCAGCTCGTCGTTCAGCATCTGCCATATCTGCGCCGCTACGCCCGCGCGCTCACCGGAAGCCAGATGGCGGGCGACGCCTACGTGGCCGCGACCCTGGAGACGCTGGTCAACGAGCCCGAGACGCTCGGCAAGGCCTCCAACGTGAAGGTGGACCTGTTCCAGGTCTTCACCCGGATCTGGAACTCGCTGTCCGTGAACGGCAAGAGCGAGCAGATCCAGCGCGACCTGCCCGCCGAGGTGCGCATCGGCCAGATCACCCCGCTGCCGCGCCAGGCCTTCCTGCTCTCCTGCCTGGAGGGCTTCTCGGAGGAAGAATCGGCCGCGATCCTGGGCGTCGACGCGTCGACCGTGCGCGAACTCGTCGACGAGGCCGGGCGCGAGCTCGCCGCCGACATGGCCACCGACATCCTCATCATCGAGGACGAGCCCCTCATCGCCATGGATCTCGAGGCTCTCGTGGAGGGCCTGGGCCACAACGTCACGGGCGTGGCGCGCACCCGCACCGAGGCGATCAAGCTCGCCCAGGGCAAGCAGCCGGGCCTGATCCTCGCCGACATCCAGCTCGCCGACGGCTCCTCGGGCCTCGACGCGGTCAACGACCTGCTGGGCTCCTTCGAGGTGCCGGTGATCTTCATCACCGCCTATCCCGAGCGCTTCCTCACGGGCGAGCGGCCCGAGCCCGCCTTCCTCATCGCCAAGCCGTTCCAGCCCGCCAACGTCTCGGCGGTGATCAGCCAGGCGCTGTTCTTCCAGCAGAGCGCCCGGCGCCGCGAGCCCCGCGCCGCCACCGCCTGACCCGCCGGCACCGCGACGAACCTGGAGGGGGCCCGACGGGCCCCCTTCGCGTTTCCGGATGCCCGCCGACGCGGATCGCCGCGCCGCCTTCGTGGCCGATGGTCGCGGCCCGGATCCCCCGTCCGTCGCGCCCCGTTCGGAGGGAGCAACGACAGGAGGCAGAGATGGAAGGCGGCTTGATCTGGCTGATGATCATCGGGGGCATCATCGCCCTCGCCGGCGCCCTCGTGGCGGGCGCCCTCGCCATGCGCCGGCGCGGCGGCAGGGCTCCCTGACGGACCCGCCGGGCGCAAAAAAAGACGGGCCGGCGAGCCGACCCGTCAAGTCTCCGGCCAATGCACAAGGGGAATGCGGGGAGGACCAGGTGGCCGGGTGCTCAGGTAACGTAACGTCGCCTCGAAAGGTTCCGGCGCCCCCGCGCCCCACGGCGACGCTCCGCGCGGCCTGTGACCTGCCGCACATCGTTGGCTTAACCGTCGGAACATCAATGTTCACGTCGCGTTAACCGCGAAAGGCCTGGGCTGCCGCATCGGCTCAGGGGGAGGCTTACCATGATCAGGTTCTCGGCCGGTCTCGTCGCCGTCTTCGGCGTGTCGTTCCTCATCGGCACCTACGCGAATACTGCGCTCGGCGGCCTCGCCTCGCCGGCCGCCGCCTCGGCGGCGCAGGGCGTCCGCGGCGATCGCCTGGCCGCCGTCCCGGCGCCGGGCGCCCAGCACCCCGTCGCGACCGTCGAGGTCGTGGGCCTGGACGGCGCCACCGTGATCCTGCGCGACAAGGCCGGCGAGGTGGTGTTCCGCCATGACGGCGCCCGCAACACGACCCTCGTGTCCCGCGACGTGGACGTGCCGGTCATCACGGTCCGCCAGCGCCCCGGCGAGCCCGTCGCCCGCGAGACCCCCCGCAAGCCCACGGCGCCCACCAAGCGCACCCCCGGCTGCGAGGGCGTCGTGAGCAGCCTCGTGAAGTCCGAGGTGGCCTCCCGGGCGAGCCTCTGCCTGACCTGAGCCCAAACCCGTTCCGACGACCCGCGGCGCCGGGGCCGGCCACGAGCCGGCGCCCGGCGCTCTCGCGTCGGGAGCGTCCGTCGCGGGCAGGCGCGACCGATGGCCCCGGCTTGAACCCGGCGGCAAGCGAGAGTGTTGGTCCTCAAGGAGCGGGAATTCCCCTCCCCGGAGATCGAGAGCGTGCCCGAGTCGATTGCTGGCGCCCGGCGGCGCCTCCTGTTCCGGCGCTTCTGGCGCAGCGCGCTCGGCTTCTGGCGCGGCCCGTCCGGGCGCACCGCCTGGCTCCTCACCGGAGCGCTCCTCGCGACGATCCTGATCCAGCTCTTCATCCAGTACCGCCTGAACGTCTGGAACCGCGACATCTTCGACGCGCTGCAGAAGAAGGACTTCTCGGCGGTGGGCTGGCTCGCCCTCGTCTTCGTTCCCCTCGCGGTCGCGGCGGTCGGCCTCAACGTGGCCTCGGTCTGGGGGCGGCTGACCACGCAACGCACCTGGCGGGCCTGGCTCTCGAACCGCCTGATCGACCGGTGGCTCGAGAACGGCCGCTACTACCAGCTCAACCTGGTCTCGGGCGAGCACCAGAACCCCGAATACCGCATCGCGGAGGACGCCAGGGTCGCGACCGAATCACCCGTGGATTTCGCATTCGGCATCATCACCGCGGTGCTGACGGCGGTGACCTTCATCGGGGTCCTCTGGGCAGTGGGCGGCGGGATCGGCTTCACCCTTGGCGGGCGCGAGGTCTACGTGCCGGGCTTCCTCGTCATCGTGGCCGTGCTCTATGCCGCCATCACCACGACCGCGATGATCTGGATCGCGCGGGCCTTCGTGTCCATCGCGGAGGCCAAGAACCAGGCGGAGGCGGATTTCCGCTACGCCGCGACGCGCCTGCGTGAATACGGCGAGAGCATCGCGCTGCTCGGCGGCGACCAGGAGGAGCGCTCCGGCCTCGCCGCGACGCTGGGGCGGGTGGTCGAGAGCTGGCGGCGCATGTGCCACCAATACATGCGCACCACGGTGGTCTCCTACACGAACTTCGTCGTGGCCCCCGTCGTGCCCCTGATCCTGTGCGCGCCGAAATTCCTTGCCGGCACCATGTCCCTGGGCGAGGTCATGCAGGCCGCGACCGCCTTCGTGACCGTGCAGCAGAGCTTCAACTGGCTCGTCGAGAACTACCCCAAGATGGCCGACTGGACCGCCTCCGTGAACCGCGTGGCCTCGCTGGTGGCGTCCCTCGACGGGCTGGAGCGCGCCGAGCGGCCCGAGGCGCATGGCCGCATCACCCGCGCCGAGACGCAGAGCGCCGACGCGCCCGTGCTGCGCCTCAACGGCGTCAGCGTCACCCTCGACGACGGCACCGGGGTGGTGGGCGAGACCGAGGTGGCGATCGACGCCGGCGAGCGGGTGCTCGTCGTGGGCGAATCGGGCACCGGCAAGAGCACGCTCGTGCGCGCCATCGCGGGCCTGTGGCCCTGGGGCGAGGGCGAGGTGGTGGTGCGCGCGGGCGCGCGCCTGTTCTTCATGCCGCAGCGCCCCTACGTGCCGATCGGGACCCTCAAGCGCGCCGTCGCCTATCCGGCCGCCGAGGGCGACATCGCCGACGAGGACGTGGCGGCGGCGCTGCGGGACGCCGGGCTCGGCCATCTCGCGGAGCGCCTGCACGAGCAGGACATCCCCTGGGAGCGCACCCTGTCGGGGGGCGAGCAGCAGCGCCTGGCCTTCGCCCAGCTCTTCGTCCACCGGCCCGACGTGGTCGTGATGGACGAGGCGACGTCGGCCCTGGACACGGAGACCCAGGCGCGCCTCCTCACCCGGCTCGGCGAGCGGCTGCCCCGGGCAGCCCTGGTGAGCGTGGGGCATCGCCCGGAGCTCGAGGCCTTCCACGACCGGCGCCTCGTCCTGGCGCGTCGGTCGGGCGGCGCGCGCCTGGTGCGCGACGAGGCCCTGGAGCGCAACGCGATCGGCCGATTCCTGGAACGCGTCTTCGGCCGTGCCGGCCCCCGGCCGGTGGCGCCGCCCTGAGCCCCCGCCGGGGCGCTGCGGCCACGCTTCGCGGCCGATGGGCGGAACGAACCCTCAAGGTTCACGTTCACCCGGCAGCGCGCCTCGCGCGCTGACGACACGCATCCCGGGAGAGAACGATGTTGAAGACGCATATGGCCGCCTGCCTGCTCGCGACCGCCCTGGTCGCCGGCCCGGCCCTCGCCCAGTCCACCACCGCCCCCGCGGGCGACCGTCCCGCCGCCACCGACAACCGCACCGGCACGATGGGCTCGCCGGCCATGAACGCCCCCGGCACCCCGGGCGCGCCCTCGACCGCCGGGTCGGGCGGCTCCACCATGGGCACGGCGGGCTCGACGGCGGGCTCCTCCTCGACGATGGGCACCTCGGGCTCGTCCCCGAACATGGCTTCGAACAACGCGACGCAGAGCCTGCAGCCGGGCCAGTTCCTCGCCTCCGACCTCATCGGCACCCGCGTGGTGGGGCAGAACAACGACTCGATCGGCGACGTGAACGACGTCGTCATGGGCCAGGACGGCAAGGCCATGATGCTCGTCGTCGGCGTCGGCGGCTTCCTCGGCATCGGCGAGAAGGACGTGGCGATCCCGTTCGAGCAGGCGCAGATCCGCTTCGATGCCGGCGAGACCCGCGGCGCGGGCAATGCGGGCGCCCCCAACACCACGGGCTCGACGGGCGGCACCCCCGCGACGGGCGGCACGGGCGGCGGCTCCAACGCCACGACGGGCAGCTCGGGCGCGCAGCAGAGCGCGTCCTCGAACGAGCCGCAGCGCATCGTCATCAACATGACGAAGGAGCAGCTGCAGCAGGCCCCGAGCTTCCGCACCAGCGGCGCCAGCGACAACAACGCCTCGGGCAATGCGGGCTCGCGCCCGGGCGGCGCCACGGGCACGGGCACCGGGACCGGCACGGGCAACACCAACCGTCCCTAAGCGCCGCGAGGCCTGCGACAAGGAGAGGCCGGCGACCGGCCTCTCTTCTCGGCGCAAGCGCCGCGCCCAAGAAAAAGGCGCAGCCGGAGGGTTCCGACTGCGCCGAGAGGTGCCGACCCGTGGGGGCAGAATGGGCCGGTTGCGCCAATAACGCGGACCCTCCCGAACCGGTTCCGCGCGCCCCCGCACTTTTTTCGAAGCGTCCCCGCGCCCGTCCGGCCGGGGGCTTGCGCCACCCGGAACCGCGCCATCGACCTCGCGTTGACCTCGCACGACACCCGCACCGAAGGCGGGCCGAAGCCGGCGAGGAGGCCGCCATGATCCCGTTCAACGATGTCGACCAGCCCTGCTCCATGGACCTGCCGCTGGAGCTGCGCAGCCTGCCCGGCATCGGGCGCCGCGGCGAGGCGGGAACGGCCCGCATGGTGAGCGGTCTCGCCCTCACGGCCGCCGACGACGCCGACGTGATCGCCCAGGACCTCGCCTGCCGAGGCCTGCTCATCCCGTCGTCGGGGCGCGGCATGACGGCCACCTCATCACCGACCCATTAACGCCCTCGTCCGCGGGACCGACCGGCGCAGGCGGGGCACCAACCATCGAGGCGACCCATGTACCAGTCCACCGCCCCGATCGCGCCCAGCGCCGCGGTCAGCTTCCTCCTCAGCCCCGACGTCGTGCTCGTCATCGACATGTTCCGGGCCCTGGGCGACTTCGAGGAGCATTACGACCTCTCGGCCCTCGACCGTCTCGAGGACAGGCTCGCCGCCATCATCGATCCCGCCGCGGCGCGGGGGCTCGTCTCGGACGCGCTCCTGCTGGGCTTCGCCCTGCGCACCGAGCGCAGCACGACCTGGGCGATGCACGCCGCCGGCAGCCGGCGGGCGACGCCGCACGAATATCGCCTGCTCGGCCTCGTGGCGGCCTGCATGCACGGGGACCGCGCGCTCGCGGCGGACGCCCTGCGGGGCCTTGGGGTCGCCGGCAATCACACGATCCTGGCGCTTGCCGGGGAGGTCGCCCAGCGTCTCTCGGTCGCGGGCGTCGAGCTCGATCCCCCGGACGCGCGCCTCATGGCCGAGGAGGAGGGCGACATCCTGGCGCTGGGGCCGATCGAGACGCTGGCGCGCCGGTACGGCGCGGGCGACTGAGGCCGACCGCCCCGGCCGGGCCTTGCGCGGCTGGGTGACCCTCCCCATCTCGGGATGATGAATTTTCGGGCCCGTCGCGGGATCCCTGGCGCCTCGGGCGCGTTCTAACCCACCGAATCCATCGACGGACGTGATCCCCGGGGCGGCTCCAAAGCCTCGGGATCCCGGACCCGCGCGATGGCAACCAGGGAACTTCGATGCAAAACGGCACCGTGAAATTCTACAACGAAACCAAAGGCTACGGCTTCATTCAGCCCGAGGACGGCGGCAAGGACGTGTTCGTGCACGCCACCGCGCTCGAGCGCGCCGGCATCCGCGGCCTCGCCGAGGGACAGCGGGTTCGGTTCGAGACCGAGGTCGACCGCCGCTCCGGCAAGCCCGCGGTGAGCGCCATCGAGCTGGCCTGACCCTTGCTTCGCGCCTGAGGCGCAGCCCATCACGGCGCCGCCCACGGGGCGCCGCCGCAACCAAGAAGAAGACCATGAAGTTCACTTTCGAACCCCGCCGGACTCGGCGGGACCCCTCCGCCGAGCGCCCGACCTTCCGGGTCGCCCGCATCTGGAGCGACATGTCCGGCCGGCGCTCCGAGATCAGCCACCTGATCGACCGCACCTACGATTACGCCTCCGAGCGCGAGCTGCGCTGGCATCTGGCGGAGCGCTTCGCCCGTCCGGTCGGATCGCTCACCCTCGAGCGGCTCTGACGGGCGACGGTCGCGGCGACGCCCCATGGCAGACTCCTCGCTCGAAGACCTCTGCCGCCCCTGCGGCGCGTGCTGCGCCACCGATGCGTCTTGGCCCCGCTTCACCCTGGAGGACGACGCGGCCCTGGCGCGGATCCCCGAGCGCCTCGTCGCCCGCGACGGGAGCGGCATGCGCTGCGAGGGCGACCGGTGCACCGCCCTGTGGGGTCGGATCGGCGAGGCCACGTCCTGCTCGATCTACGAGGCGCGGCCGGACGTGTGCCGGGCCTGCGCCCCCGGAGATCCGGAATGCCTCATCGCCCGCCGCCGCCACGGCCTCGACATCGCCGGTCTCGCCGGCGCGGCGCCGTGACCGCGCGGGGTGCGTGAGAAAATCGAGGCGCGGGGAAAATTTCGTGCTATGGGAGCGCCGCGCGCGCTCTCGCGAGCGCCCATCAATCCCGTCTTCCGCCGCGCCGCCGCGGCCGGGGGCGCCCGAACCGAAAGATTGGATCCAACTTGCAAGTTCTCGTTCGCGACAACAACGTCGACCAGGCCCTGCGCGTCCTCAAGAAGAAGATGCAGCGCGAGGGCATCTTCCGTGAGATGAAGCAGCGCAAGGCCTTCGAGAAGCCCTCGGAGAAGAAGACGCGCGAGAAGGCGGAGGCCGTGCGCCGCGCCCGCAAGGCCGCCCGCAAGCAGGCCCAGCGCGAGGGTCTCCTCCCGATGCCGAAGCGCGTCGTGAAGCCCGCCCGCCCGGCCGCCGCCGCCCCGCGCCCGGCCGCCGGCTGAGCGCCGCGCCCGCTTCGACCGCGATTTCCCCTCGACGCCGGGCCCCGTGCCCGGCGTTCGTCGTTCCGGCGACGTCGTGGGCGATTCGCTCGCATTCGATGCAGTTCCGCATCGGGATCTTCACGGGCTCGCGCCAGGATCGTGGCATCCAAAGGGAGGTTGCCATGGAGCGCGACGATTTCGCGAAGCTCTCGCCCACCGAGCCCGCCACGGTGCTCATCGGGGACAGCCGGCATCATTTCGGGGCATTGCGCGACGCCCTCGTCTTCGCCCGGCAGGGCGTGCCGCCGACGCAGCGGGGCGCCGCCTGGATCCTGGTGGACCGCGGCCTCATTGCCCCCGAGGAACTCGAGCCGGTGGCGGCGCGCATCGTCGCCTGACGTCGCGACAACGGCCGCGCGCCCCGGCGGCACGCGGCCGAAACGCGCCCGTCCGATGAACGAGCCCAAGGGACGTGTCGTCCCGGCAGGGAGCCCTCCCTGAACCCGAGGCTCGCATCATGTCCTTCACCGCCCTCTTCTTCGGCTTCGACGGCCGGATCGGCCGGCTTACCTATCTCGGCACCTCTTTCCTCATGACCCTGGTCGCCGTGGCGGCCAACGCCGCCTTCCTGGGGCTGATGGCTCGCTCCAAGGGCGCGGGCGCCCTCGTGCTGTGGACCGGTTTCGCGGCCTTCTTCGCGGCCCATGGCTGCGTGGCCGGCGCGCTGATGGCCAAGCGCCTGCACGATCTCGACATGTCCGGCGCCCACGCGGCCTGGATCCTCGCCGCCGCCGTCATGACGGGTGCCTCGGCGGCGCTCGCGCCGGCGCTGGCCGTGATCTTCGGCCTCGTGACGCTGGTCGCCGGCGCGGTGCTGATCGTCGTGCCCGGCACCCGCGGCCCGAACCGCTTCGGCTCC
>DASPJU010000476.1:0-4924 GCA_035628475.1 Salinarimonas sp.
ACCCGTTCACCTTCCTCGACCTGGAGCGGCGGCGCCCCGCCGCATCCTGTTGACGAAACTGCCGCGCCACCCCAATTGGCGGGCCAGGGCGGACGACACTTCACAACGACCGCGCAACCGGTCACAACGACCTCACGACAATCAGGGGAAAGGCGCGAGATGCCTTGGAGCAATCAGAGCGGCGGCGGCGGCGGGGGCGGAGGCCCCTGGGGCGGCGGCGGCGGCGGAGGCGGCGGCGGTCCCTGGGGAGGGGGCGGCGGCCGCGGGCCTGGCGGTCCCTGGGGCAACGGCCCGCAGGGCGGGCCCGGCGGCACGCCCCCGGACCTCGAGGACATCCTGCGTCGCGGCCAGGATCGCATCCGCGACCTCATGCCGGGCGGGTCCATGGGCGGCAAGGGCCTGGTCGCCCTGCTGCTGCTCGGCGTCCTGCTGTGGCTCGCCACGGGCTTCTACACGGTGCGGCCCAACGAGGTCGGCATCAATCTCCGCTTCGGCCAGTTCACCGGCAAGTCGGGAGAGGGCCTGCGCTACAACTGGCCCTATCCGATCGGACAGGTGATCAAGCCCTCGGTCACGACGGTGCAGCGCACCGAGGTCGGATACCGCTCCGGCGGCGGCCCGCGCGGCGGCAACCGGGACGTGCTCGAAGAGAGCCTGATGCTCACCGGCGACGGCAACATCGTTGACATCGACTTCGACGTGCAGTGGCAGATCGACCCGGCGCGCGCCGAGAACTACGTCTTCAACCTCCAGAACCCCGACGGCACCATCAAGTCCGTGGCCGAGAGCGCCATGCGCGAGGTGATCGGCCGCCGCCAGATCCAGAACATCCTCACGACCGAGCAGGCCAACATCGCCCAGGAGGTGCAGGCCATCACGCAGGGCGCTCTCGATGCCTATGGCGCGGGCGTGCGGGTCAACGTGGTCCAGCTCCAGGCGGCGGTGCCCCCGGCCCAGGTCCGCGAGGCATTCTTCGACGTGAACGCGGCCCAGCAGGACGCGGTGCGCCTCCAGAACGAGGCCCAGACCTATGCCAGCCGCGTGGTCCCGGAGGCCCAGGGCCAAGCGTCCCAGCTCATCCAGCAGGCCGAGGGCTATCGCGAGCGCGCCACCGCCGACGCCACCGGCCAGGCGAGCCGCTTCTCCCAGGTCTACGAGGAGTACCGCAAGGCGCCCGACGTCACGCGCCAGCGCCTGTTCCTCGAGACCATGGAGAAGATCTTCGGCGGCACCGACAAGGTGGTGATCGATCCGGCCGCCGGCGGCGGCTCCGGCGTCGTGCCCTACCTTCCCCTCAACGAGCTTCAGCCGCGGCGTCCGGCCGCCGGCGCCGCCGGCCAGGCTCAGGGCCAGGGCCAGGGAGCCACCCGATGAACACCTCGACCATGCGTGTCGGCGCTCTCGTCCTCGCGGGCCTGATCGCTCTTCTCGCCTTCGCCTCCGTCTTCACGGTCTATCAGACCCAGCACGCCATCGTGCTGCGTTTCGGAGCCGTGCGGAAGGTGATCTCGGAGCCGGGTCTCTACCTGAAGACCCCCTTCATCGAGTCGGTGCTCAACGTCGACAAGCGCGTGCTGGACCTCGACCTGCCGGTCCAGACGATCCTGTCGACCGACCGGCAGAACCTGGAGGTCGACGCCTTCGCCCGTTACCGCGTCATCGATCCCCTGCGCTTCTACCAGGCCGTCAACAACGTCCAGAACGCGGGCGCGCGGCTGACCTCGTTCACGAACTCGGCGATGCGCAACGTGCTCGCCAACGCCTCGACCACGGACATCGTCCGCACGCGCCGCGGCGAGCTCATGAACGAGATCCAGGAGGTGGTGAACCGCCAGGCGCGCACCCTCGGCATCGAGATGGTCGACGTCCGCCTGACGCGGGTCGACCTGCCGCCGCAGAACTCGGAGGCCGTCTACAACCGCATGCGCACGGAGCGCCAGCGCGAGGCGGCGGACCTGCGTGCCAATGGCCAGCGCGAGGCGCAGACGATCCGCGCCCGGGCCGAGCGCGAGGCGACCGTCATCGTCGCGGAGGCGAACCAGAAGTCCGAGCAGCTGCGGGGCCAGGGCGACGCGGAACGCAACCGCATCCTCGCCGAGGCCTTCCAGAAGGACCCCGACTTCTTCACCTTCTACCGGTCCATGCAGGCCTACGAGAACGGCTTCCGGGCGGGCGACACCAGACTCGTGCTGTCGCCCAATTCCGACTTCCTGCGCTACTTCAACGATCCCCTGGGTCGCGGGCCCGCCGGCGCGCCGCCGCGGGGCGTCGGGACCGGTCCCGCAGCTGCGCCGCCGCCGCAATCGGCTCTGCCGGGCGGCGCCTCGGCCGCCGCCGGGCCGGCCGCCCAAGCCCCGGCTCCGGCTCCGGCTCCCGTCCTGCCGCAATAGGGGGCGATGCGCGACCTGCTGGCAGCCCTCGGCCTCGTTCTCGCGGTCGAGGGCATCCTCTTCGCGGCCTTTCCGGAGGCCGTCCGTCGTGCCATGATCGATGCGGCGCAAAGTCCCACGGACCGGATGAGGCTGGTGGGGATCGCATCCGCCGCCTTGGGCGTTCTGCTCCTATGGGCCGCCCGGGGCGGCTCTTGAACGCGCTCGGGGCGCGGCCCGTCCGGCCGCGTCAACAGCCGTGCTTCCGCCTCAATTGACGCCTGAATGAGCCGACCGGGGCGGCGACGCCCCCTCCGAACGAGGATCGACATGGTCTCCATCGCCCCAACGCTCGTACGCGCGGCCGCCCTCGCGGCGCTCGCCTCGAGCGTCCTGCTGCCACTGCCGGCGTCGTCCCAGGCTCCCGCAATGGTCACGCCCGTCCAGACCATCGCGCCCCTGCCGGCCCCGGCGCAGCCGCCGCGCAACGCGCCCATGTCCTTCGCGGACCTCGCCGAGCGGCTCTCGCCCGCCGTGGTGAACATCTCGGCCGCGACCACCGTCGAGGCGCGGGGCCGCACCCTGCCCCAGCTGCCGCAGGGCACCCCGTTCGAGGACCTGTTCGAGGAGTTCTTCAACCGCCGCGGCCAGGGCGGGGGTGGGGGCGAGAACAACCGCACCCCCTCGCCGCGCCGCTCGAATTCCGCGGGATCGGGCTTCGTGATCGACCCGTCGGGCATCGTGGTCACCAACAACCACGTGATCGGCGAGGCCAACGACATCACGGTCATCCTCCAGGACGGCACCCGCCTGAAGGCCGAGGTGGTGGGCAAGGACTCGAAGGTCGACCTCGCGGTCCTGCGGGTGAAGACCGACAAGCCGCTGCCCGCGGTGCCCTTCGGCGATTCCGAGTCGATCCGCCCGGGCGACTGGGTGCTCGCGATCGGCAACCCGTTCGGTCTCGGCGGCTCGGTGACGGCCGGCATCATCTCGGCCCGGGGCCGCAACATCGAGTCGGGTCCCTACGACAACTACATCCAGACCGACGCCTCCATCAACAAGGGCAATTCGGGCGGTCCGCTGTTCAACATGGCCGGCGAGGTCATCGGCGTGAACACCGCGATCCTGTCGCCCACCGGCGGCTCGGTCGGCATCGGCTTCGCGGTGCCGGCGTCCACGGCGGGGCCGATCATCGATCAGCTGCGCCAGTTCGGCGAGGCCCGCCGCGGCTGGCTCGGGGTGCGCATCCAGCCGGTCGACGAGTCGACCGCCGAGGCGCTGGGCCTCGGCTCGCCCCGCGGCGCCCTGATCGCCGGCGTGGACGAGAAGGGCCCGGCCAAGCCCGCCGGCATCGAGGTCGGCGACGTGATCCTGCGCTTCGACGGCCGCGAGGTCCGCACCTCGAACCAGCTCCCCCTGATGGTGGCCTCCACTCCCGTCGGGCGCGCCGTCGAGGTGGTGCTGATGCGCAAGGGCCAGGAGCTCAAGCGCAGCGTGACGCTGGCGCGCCTCGAGGAGGCCGACCCGCAGCGGCAGGCAAGCGTGAACCCTCAGGTTCCCGAGCGCCAGGAGCCCCCCACCGCCTCCCGTCGGGCGCTCGGCCTGGAGCTGTCGGGGATCACCGATGAGCTGCGCCGGCGCCACAACATCAAGGACACGGTGAAGGGGGTGGTCGTCACCCGCGTCGAGCCGAACTCGAACGCCGCCGACAAGCGGATCCAGCCCGGCGAGGTCGTGGTCGAGGTCGGCCAGGAGGCGGTCTCCGCCCCCGCCGACGTCACCCGCCGCGTGGAGGCGCTCAAGAAGGAAGGGCGCAAGTCCGCCCTGCTCCTGGTCTCCAACCCCCAGGGCGAGGTCCGCTTCGTGGCCGTGACCATCGACTGAGGCTCCCCCCTCTCGGCGAGCACGAAACGCCCGGCCGCGAGGCCGGGCGTTTCGCTGTAGGAGGCCCGGGGATCAGGGCAGGGTGATCTGACCCTGGACCTGGAACACCGTCTCGTTCTCGGGCGGGAACGGACCCGAAGTCGGATTGGCCGAGGACTCGGGCCCGAGGATGCCGTGCCTCACCGTTCCGGTCACTTGCCCATTGGCGCCGACGGGAACCCTCACGCTCCCCTGGACCGCCAGGTTGGCTCCATTGCCGGCGGCTTCGATCGCCGCCTGCCCTGCGGCGTTGCCCGGGAGGGCGGCGCCGGCGTCGATCGTCGCGCCGAGCGTCACCCTGCCTTCCTGGTGGGTCACGCCGACGGAGGCACGGGGCGTGATGGTGACGGCCGTGTCGCCGCCTTGCGGAGTCGACGCGCCGACGCCGACCGAGCCGGTGCCCGACAGGGTGGTGTTCGGCCCAATCTTGGTGGAGGCGCTGCCGCTCACCCGGAGGGTCGACGTGTCGGTGGTGCGACCCGTCAGCTCATTGCGGTTCTGCTCGCGCGTGAGGGTTCCGGTCACTGTGACCCCACCGATCGGACGAGATACGGAGACGTTGCCGGCTTCGATCGTGTTCGAAACCGGACGCCCGCCCGGGAGGGTCCCCTCGTTCGTGGTGCGCGTGTAGC
>DASPJU010000477.1:0-3365 GCA_035628475.1 Salinarimonas sp.
GCACTTTTGCCACCAGTGTCAGCTCGACGGGGTCGGCTTCACATGCGAGGACCACTCGCCGCCCCTTCGTGTCTACTTCCGATGGCGGCTTGCAGAGCTCTGGCAAGTGCCTGCTTCGGGTAGGGCTTTCGCAGCACAGCGACTGCGTTGCGGTCGCGACCCTCGAGAGAGCCGCTGCTGCCATAACCTGTTGCAAAGACATACGGCACGCCCCGGGTCTGGAGCAGGTCCACCAAAGGGAAAGACAGCTCTCCGGCGAGGTTCACGTCCAGCACCGCTGCGTGCAGCTCGCCCTCGGAAGACGCAAGCCGAACTGCGTCTGTAAGGCGGCGTGCCGGACCGACCACCTGGTAACCGAGAGCGCCGAGCGTTTGGGTCAGCTCCATCGCTAAGATCACGTCATCCTCAACGACAAGAACACGTGGCTGCGGCATAACCGGACGATCCGAATCTGCCTTCATTGCTACTGCAAGGCCCTGCGTGGTCGAGCTTGTCGACAGCACAGGCTGCGGTGCAGCCCCGAGCTCGACTAGATGTTCCCCCAGAGAGATGATGACTGACAAGCCCTGCTCGGCCCAGGTCCACTCGAGCGTACCGCCTAGCTGCTGGCCTACGATCGACGACATCAGGGTCGTCCCGAAGCCTGGTCGCATTGGGGGCCCGGACAACCGTGGGCCGCCGCGCTCCTCCCAGCGTAGTGTCAGCGAACTTTCGCTCTCCGCTCCCCAGGACACCGCGATGGTTCCCTTTTCAGCCGCAAGCGCTCCGTGCTTCGCAGCATTGGTTGTCAGCTCGTGGAGCACCATCGCAACGGGCTGGACCGCCTCCGGGGTCAAGCGTGTAGCGGGTCCGGAGATCTGCGCGCGCTCCAGGAAGGCGGCAAGTTCGCCCTCGACTAGTGTCCGAAGGTCAGCGCCGCTCCAACCTTCGGTCGCCAGAAGCGAATGGGCGCGGGCCATTGCGGCAACTCGCCCCTCAACCGAAGCCGCGAAGCGCTCTGCGTCGTCTCGGGGTGTCATACGGACCATCGTCAGCGCGACGGCGAGTGCGTTCTTCGCTCGGTGATCCACCTCGCGCGTAAGCAGGGCGTGGCGCTCCTCGGCCCGGCGCAGCTCCGTCACGTCGGTCAGACTTTCGGCCACGGCGATGGGCTGACTTTCGGAATCCCTGCGCAGCGATTTGTGCGCGGAGACGGTGATTTCCGCTCCATCCCGCCGCCGCTGCCGGAGATCGCCCTGCCACTCGCCGTCCCGCGCGAGCGTGGCCTCAACGTCAGCCTGAGAGGTCGGAAAGCGTGTTGCAAGCAGGTCGTGCGCCATGCGTCCGACCGCCTCCTCTGCCGTCCAGCCATAGATCCGCTCGCAGCCTGCCGACCAGAAGCGGATGGTGCCATCAAGATCGCGAGCCATGGCCGCGGTGAGGTCGAGCGTTGCAAGCAACTCGCGCAGCCGCGCCTCACTGGTCGCGAGCGCGCGTGTCCTCTCCTGAACACGCTCCTCCAGTCGATCATTTGCATCCGCGAGGGCGCGCTGGCCGCGTGATACCAGGAACGCGAGGCTAATGAGGGCAAGCGCCGCCGGAACCGCGGTGCCGAGCTGAAACAGGACTGCTTCACGCCACCGCCTGACGATCTCCTGACGCGAACGCGCGGCGGAGGCATAGACGGGATACCCCTCGACCCTGCGATAGGCAGCCACGCGGTCGATGCCATCGAGAGTGGAAGGCGCGATGTTCAAACCGCGATCCTGTCCACGTCGCATGGCGGCAAGCATGCCGCTGCCTTCGCTGATCCTCGAACTTGGGCCCACAGCGCCTGCAGATCGCGCCAGCACCGCTCCGTCCGCCCGGATCAAGGCCAGCACGTCGCCGTGCTCGCCTGCCAGTCGCCTCAATGCCGCACTTGCATCGGCGACATAAACAGACGCGTTGATGATGCCGTCGTAGGTGCCAGGAGGCAGGCCGTTGCCCGTCCGCTCGCGGCGGCGTGTCAGTGCGAAGAATGCCTCCCGTGTGACAGTTCCGACATAAACAGAACTGACGAAGGAATCAGGTGCATCGGGCCCGCGCAGCGCGACGTTAAACTCCCGGTTATCGAATACTCGTTCTCGAGGAACAGGAAAGATATTACTCGACACAAGCGGGCGGCTGTCGCGGCCGTATGCAAATAGGTAAGGTGGACGCTGCGCAGCGCCAGCAAGCCCTCCCGCGGCGACGCGGATCAGATCCTCGTGCAGCTCATTCTCTCTGGACAGGATCTCCCCGTCAGTCAAGCCGGCAAGCAGGTCATTCGCGCGCTCTATCCGCAGCACGAGTCCGTCAAAGACCCGACGCGCATGCTCTGCCAGAGCGTCGGCCGCCCGAGACAATTCCGCTTCGCTCTCGCGCCACACCTGACGCCACGAGATCCAAGCGCCGACGGACACCACGAGAACCGGAAGCACAATCGCTGCCCAGAGAAACAGTCGCAGCGTGCCGGACCGACCTGGTCCGTTCAGCGCGTTGCCGACACAAGGGCGCTTCGGGCGAGCAACACTGGTCGGGGCGAGGATAGCGCGAGACATGACACCTCAGGCTGTTGCCGCCGCGGGTCGTCCCAGTGCCGGTCTGGGGCAGGCAGACCGGCGAGAGCCTCGGCGCATGTGACTTAGGACTCGCTGGGCCGTTAGGCCGCCGCCCAGCACGAAAAGCTTGAGTCTGCTGCCGGGACGGATAGCTGAAGTTCCCGAGGCGAGCTCATTCCGTCCATCTTTGGCGCGTATGGACCGTGATGAGAACGTGAAAGTCGCTCGTGTCCATGCCCCGAGTGCAGCCAAGCCATGGTATCAGCGAGCGATGCCTGAACAGCCATGCGCGTCTCGCTCGATCCACGAAGCACGCGATTCTCGCCCATTTTCAGCGACCAGCGACATGTTGTCAAATGCCGCTTCACGAATTCCGTTCCGCGCGTTTGGTCCCGAGGCTCAAGAGCGTTCACTCTCATCTTGGCGCGCTTACCTTCGGGGTCCTGGTCCCTGCCCTGTGCGTCGGAACCTGGACTGCCTGGACCCTGCGTGTTGATGGCCCAGAACTCGTCAAGATTCGCAAAGCTCCGCCGTACTGTGATCTCTCACGATTCCACGGCCTCGAGCGCCGCGCCCGTCCACATATTCCGCAGGGCCTCCAGTCTCGATGCCTCGTTCCGCGGCGGCTCCGGGACTGGAAGACCTAGGGCTCGCATCTCGCCGAGGAGAGGCGCCGTCGGGAGGCCGCCGTCCAGCATGTCCCAAACATACGTTGCAACGAGGCCGCCCGGCCCGACGACGCGGACCATCTCCGCGACGCCTTTCGGCGGGTCAGGGACGAAGATGATCACGAGTGCCATCAGC
>DASPJU010000478.1:0-2245 GCA_035628475.1 Salinarimonas sp.
CGGCCAGGTGCGCCTGCGCGCACGGCCGTCACAGACGGCCCGCCCGGGTGTCGTCATCGTCGAGGGCAACTGGCCGAGCGGCGCCTACCTCGACCGCGTCGGCATCAACGTCCTGATCGGCGCCGATCCCGTGCCGCCCAACGGCGGCGCGGCGTTCCACGACACCGCGGTGTGGATGCGAGCGGCTTGAGGGCTGTGCTCGTCTGCTTCTGCTTCAGGACCATACAGCTTCGGAATCGTAAGGTTGCATCGAAGGTGTGCGCCGAGCCCCGAGAGTTGTAGGATGCGCGACCTTTGGGGACGAGACCAATTGGACAAAATGAGCCTGCACGATCCCCTGTTCACCACTTACGTCATTGCCGCCAGCCTGATGATCCTTAAGGCCGTGGCCATGGCGTGGCTCACCGTGATTCGCATGATGGAGGTCAAGGGTGGTTACCGGTCGCCCGAGGATCTCAAGAGGACTCTCCTGAACCCCGCGCCCAACCCGGCGCAACTGCTGCCCAACGAGCGTGTCGAGCGGATCCGGCGGATCCAGATGAACGACCTCGAGAGCCTGCCGTACTTTCTGGTCGCGGGCCTCCTCTATGTCGTCACCCAGCCGTCACTGGCGCTCGCGCAGTGGCTGCTCTACGGCTACGTGGCCTCGCGCCTGCTGCACTTCGTTGCCTACCTCACCGGGCAGATCCACGAGGTACGCGCGGCCCTGTGGAGTGTGGGCTCGCTCATCCTGATCTTCATGACCGTCCGCACGTTGCTCGCCGCGCTCGGTGTTTGACGGTTACTCGACAAGGCCAGCCATGCGCTGGGCCACCAGATACCGCTCGAGGACCTCGTCCTGCTTGAAGAAGCGCATGGTGCGAAGCTCCTGGATTGTCGTCATTTGCACGGCGTCGCGTTGGCGGGTGACGTCGCGGGCTTCCTCCAGGCGCCCGGCAGCCGCCAGGTTTGCCGCCAGCATTCGATGGCCCGTCCCATTGCCCGGATTGTGCTGAACGGATTTGCGTGCCCAGGTGATGCCCTCTTCGTGGCGCCCGAGCGCGAAGCACGCCGAGGTCAAACCCGTCATCCACAAATGGAGCATGTTGTCGTAGGGACTGAGGACGAGCGACCGGTCGAGGCACTCGATGGCTTTCTCGTAGTCACCCCCCATGCTGCCGATCATCCCCAGCACGCCCCAGGCAAAGGCCGAGCTGGGATTGAGGCGCACCGCTTCCTTGGCGTGGATGCGCCCCTGATGGTTCTCGCCGACCGGCCCGAATAGCGTGAAGCCGTAGACGGCCTGGGCAAAAGCGTCGGTACCGTCCTGCTCGACGGCGCGGCGCGCCAGGCCGAGCGCCTCGACTTTCGTCTCCGGCGACGCATCCGCTCCGAGAGGTGAGGCCATGACGAGCCCCCAGGCCAGCGCCGCGAGCGTCGGTGGGCGGGTCGGATCGAGGCGGAGAGACTGTCGAAGCAACTCGGTAGCCTTCTTATTGTCGCCACCGGTCCCGGCCCAAAGATGGGGAAGCGCCCTCAGGTAGAGGTCGTAGGCCGAAAGATTTGACGGTGGCTTGCGGCGCGCCTGTTCGATCTCCGCGTCGCGGACCGCCGGCTCAACCACCGCGGCGACGGTCCGGCTGATGTCCTCCTGCAGGTCGAAGACGTCGACGAGGGCGCGATCGTAGCGATCCGACCAGACCTGCACGTCGCTCCCGGCGTGGGTCAGCTCGGCCGAAACGCGGATGCGATTGCCCGCCTTGCGCATGCTGCCGCTCAGGACATATTGAACGCCGAGCTGCCCTGCGATTTGCCGGAGAGTCAAATCCTTGCCCTTGAAGGCGAAGCTCGACCCGCGCGCGATGACCAGGAGCGCGTGAAAGCGCGACAAGGCCGTGATGATGTCCTCGGTGACGCCCTCGGCGAAGTACTCCTGCTCCGGATCGCCGCTCATGTTCTTGAAGGCCAGGACCGCGATCGAGGGTTTTTCGGCGAACATCATGTGCGCCGGCGCGGGCGGCGTGGATTTCGCGATCTCACGGATGGGTGGTGATCCATCCAGCTGGCTCTCGGGCACTGCAACGAGCTCTTGGTAGGGCTCGGGCGCTTCGGCCTCTGCCGTGCCCGGCGGCAACGTCTGATCGATGCGCCTCGTCGCATGAGGCTTACGCAGCGCCGCGTCGGCCTGCTCTTGCCAGAACCGCATGCGCATCTCGCGGTACATCGTCGTCGCCGTCGTGAGATGCTCGTTGGCCCGTTTACGTCC
>DASPJU010000479.1:0-2481 GCA_035628475.1 Salinarimonas sp.
TGAACGGCGTCATCTTCGTCCAGTCCCTGCACTATTTCCCCTTCATCCTGATCAACCTCTCGGCGTCCTTGCGCACCATCGACCGCTCCATGGAGGAGGCAGCGCAGAACCTCGGCTCGTCGGGCTTCCGGCTGTTCCGGCGCATCGTCCTGCCGCTCGCCATGCCGGGCTATGTCGCGGGCGCCTCGCTCGTCTTCGTGAAGGTCTTCGACGACCTCGCCACGCCCCTCCTCCTCAACGTGAAGGACATGCTGGCGCCGCAGGCGTACCTGCGCGTCACCTCGATCGGCATCGCCGACCCCATGGGCTACGTGATCTCGGTCGTGCTCATCGTCGCCTCCATCCTCGCCATGTGGGCCTCCGCGCTCGCGCTCAAGGGCCGCGACTACGCCACGGTCCAGCGCGGCGGCGGCGGGCTCGCGAGGCGCAGGCTTCGCCTCTGGGAGGCCGTGGGGGCCTATGCGACGGTCGCCGTCATCCTGCTCCTGGTCCTGGCGCCCCATATCGGCCTGGCGCTCCTGTCCTTCGCGACGATCTGGTCCTTCTCGCCGCTCCCCGACGCCTACACGACGGCCCACTATGGCCGCGTCTTCGGCGAGAGCTCGGTCTACATCAAGAACACCCTGATCTACGCCTCGCTTGCCGGGCTCATCGACGTCGTGCTGGGCACGGCCATCGCGTACCTGGTTCTGCGCACCAAGCTCGTCGGCCGGCAATGGCTCGATTGGGCCGCGACCGCCGCGCTCGCGGTGCCGGGCGTGGTGCTGGGCATCGGGTACCTGCGCACTTTCTATGGCGTGACGCTCCCCGACGGGACGCCGCTCGCGTCGCTCTGGGTCATGGTGGTGCTGGCGCTCGCCGTCCGCCGCCTTCCTTACGCGCTGCGCGCCTGCACCGCGGCGCTCCAGCAGATCTCGCAATCGCTTGAGGAGGCGGCCGAGAATCTCGGCGCCACCAAGGCTCGCACCGTGCGCCGCATCGTCATGCCGCTCATGACGGGCGGGCTGCTCGCGGGCTTCGTGACGAGCTTCTCGACCGCGGCGGTCGAGCTCTCCGCTACGCTGATGCTGGTGCAGTCGAACTCCGACGCGCCGCTGGCCTACGGCCTCTACGTCTTCATGCAGTCGCCCGCGGGCCGCGGCGCCGGGGCGGCGCTCGGCGTCATCGCCGTCCTCATCGTCGCCCTCTCCACGCTCGCCTCGAGCCTCCTCGCCGAGCGCAGCCAGGCGGGCAAGGGAAGCCGCACATGAACCAGATGCTCCGCCAGCCGGCGCTCGGCTCCGACCCCGTCGACATCGTCATCCGGGGCGTGAACCTGTCCTATGGCCGCAACCATGTCCTCAGGGACGTGAACCTGGAGATCCGCCCGGGCGAGCTCTTCGCTTTCCTGGGCCCCTCCGGCTGCGGGAAGACGACGCTGCTTCGCCTGATCGCCGGCTTCAACGAGGCGCAGGCCGGCGAGGTGCTGGTGGGCGGGCAGGACATCGCCCGGCTGCCGCCCTGGAAGCGGGATGTCGGCATGGTGTTCCAGTCCTATGCGCTCTGGCCGCACATGAGCGTGCGCAAGAACGTCGCCTTCGGCCTGGAGGAGCGGCGCCTGCGCCGCAAGGAGATCACGGCCCGCGTCGACAAGGCACTGGATCTCGTGGGCCTCAAGCACCTCGCCGACCGGCGCCCCTCGCAGCTCTCGGGCGGGCAGCAGCAGCGGGTGGCGCTCGCCCGCACGATCGCGATCGAGCCCAAGATCCTGCTCCTCGACGAGCCGCTCTCCAACCTCGACGCCAAGATGCGCGTCCAGGTGCGGCGCGAATTGCGCGACCTGCAGCAGCGGCTGGGGCTCACCACCATCTTCGTCACCCACGACCAGGAGGAGGCCAACACGATCTGCGACCGCATCGCGGTGATGAACGACGGCGTCGTGCAGCAGGTCGGCACGCCCATGGATCTCTACGAGCGCCCCGCCAACCTCTTCGTGGCAGGCTTCCTGGGCACCGCCAACATCGTGACCGGCGCGATGCGCGGCGCCGGGACGGACCGGGTCTTTGTGATCGAGGGTGCGGGCGAGGTGCCCGTCACCTCCCGCGAGGCGGACGACGCCCGCATGGTGTTCCGCCCCCAGCACGCGAGCTTGGCGGATATCCGCCCAGACGACGTGACGCTGCCCGGGACGATCGTGCACCGCGAGTTCCTCGGCGCCGTGATCCGCTACGGCGTGCGGGTGGGCGGGGGCGAGATCTTCGTCGACGAGCCCTTCCGGGCCGCCGACCACCTTCGCGCGCCGGGACAGGGGGTGACGGTGGCCGTGCCGCTGCGCTCCGTGACCTGGCTGGCGCCGTGAGGCATCCCATGCATATCGAGCACGTCGCCCTCTGGACCCGCGACCTGGAGCGGATGCGGGCCTTCTACGAGCGCCATTTCAGCGCCACCGCCAACGAGCGCTACCGCAGCCGGCGCCGGCCGTTCGAGTCCTACTTCCTCACC
>DASPJU010000480.1:0-6462 GCA_035628475.1 Salinarimonas sp.
CAGCGTCAGCGCCACGACCACGGCGAGGAAGCCGCTGATCGGCCGGGTGAAGAAGGGGGACAGATCGCCATCCGAGATCACCAGCCCCCGCCGCAGCGACTTGTCCAGCAGGTCGCCCAGCACGATGCCCAGCACGAAAGGCGCCGGGTGGTAGCCGAAGCGCCGCAGGACGAACAGCACCAGGCCGACGCCGAGCATCGTCCAGATGTCGAACAGCCGCTGCGCGATGGCGTAGGAGCCCATGACGCAGAGCATGAACACCACCGGCATGATCACCGTCCGCGGTACGGTCAGCACGGCGAGCAGCGGGCGCACCAGGAACAGGCCGAAGAACAGGATGCCGAAGGTCGCGAAGACCGTCATCGCGACCACGTCGTAGACGAATTGCGGGTTCTCGATCATCAGCATCGGCCCGGGGCGGACGCCGTGGATGATCATGGCCGCGAGCAGCACGGCCGCCGGCGCGGAACCGGGGATCGCCAGTGCGAGGGCCGGGATTATGCCGCCCGGCACGGCCGCGTTGTCGCCGGTCTCCGCCGCGATCAGCCCCTCCACGCTGCCATGGCCGAATTTCTCCGGCTCTTTCGACGCGCGCTTCGCCGCGGCGTAGCTCGACCACGCCGCCATGTCCTCGCCCACGCCCGGCAGGATGCCGATGTATACGCCGATCACGCCGGACCGCAGAATGGTCTTCCAGTAGCGCACCACGTCGCCGATCCGCGGCAGGATGGAATCCACCGTGCCGACCTTGGGCCGCGCCATGCGCTCGCTCATCACCGTCAGCACCTCGGCGAAGCCGAAGGCGCCGACCAGCACGGGAATCAGCGACAGACCGCCGGCGAGGTTCGGATCGCCGTATGCAAAACGCTCATGCGCGTGGATGCCGTCCTGCCCGATCTGCGCGACGAACAGGCCGAGGATGCCGATGATCCAGCCCTTGAGCGGATCCATCCCCGTGATCGCGCCCGACATCAGCACGCCGAGCAGCGCGAGCCAGAAGAACTCGTAGGACTGGAAGGTGAGCGCGACTTCCCCGAGCGCCGGCGTCAGGATGGCCAGGCACACGATGCCGAACAGGCTGCCCACCACGCTGCCCGTGGTCGCGATGCCCATGGCGCGCCCCGCCTGGCCCTGGCGCGCGAGCTGGTAGCCATCGAGGCAGGCCGCCGCATTCGCCGCCGTGCCGGGGATGTTCAGCAGGATGGCGCTGCGGCTGCCGCCATAGATCGCGCCGACATAGGCGCAGATCAGGACGAGGATCGCGGTCGCGGCGGGCAGCTTGAGTGTGAGGGTGGTCAGCAGCGTGATGGCGAGCGTCGCCGAGAGCCCCGGCAGCATGCCCATCACGAGCCCGATGAGCGTCGCCCCGAAGGCGAGCGCGAGGGTTGTCGGATGCATGAAGCCGAGGACCGCGGTCCCGAACAGGCTCAGACCGTCCAGCACGCGTCTCTCCTCGTCGGCTCAGGGCAGGCGGATATAGAACAGGGCCTGGAAGGCCCAGGTGAGAAGCGCCGGCACGGCGGCCGCGAGCGCCGCCGCGATCGCGAGGCGCCGGGCGAGGCCGTCCCGTCCCGTCTCGTCGTGGACGAGCAGGATGTGGGCGAGCAGGAACGCGGCCGCGAGGAGCCAGAACGGCAGGCCGCGCCCGAGCAGCACGCCCGCGAACCCGACGCAGAGAGCGAAGCTCGCGCCCAGGCGCCCCCAGTCGGCGGGCTCGGGCGGGGGCGCGTCCCCCGCCCGCCGCAGGAGCATCGCGATCCCGAGCGCGGCGAGCGCTAGGCCGGCGATGCCGGGCAGCAGTCCCGGCGCCGCGAGGGGATGGATGCCGAGCCGCTCCAGCCGGTCCATCGTCCAGGCGCCGTGCGCGACGGCGAGGCCGAGGAGGAGCCAGAGAAGGCCTTCGATCCGGTCGTGGCGCCGGGCCCGGTCCATGATGGTCGCGCCTTCAGCCGCGGGGCAGGCCGACGGTCTCGGGCGAGACCTTCGCCTTGCCCGTGTCGAACAGGATCCAGGCATTGGCCCGCACCGCCGGCAGGGCGGCCTCCTCGGCCTGGGCGCCCGTCGAGGGCGCGAAGAGCGCGCCGCGCTCGGTCGCGTAGGCCTTGAGCTTGTCGGAGGTCATCACCTTGTCGCGCCAGACCTGCTCGAGCGTCGCGACCACGGGCTGAGGCACGCCCTTGGGCACGAAGATGCCGAAGAAATTGGTGGGCGGCTTCAGGCTCGCGACCGTCTGCGTCACGGGCGGGATCGCGCCGACGCCCGAGAGCTCGAGCGGCTTGTCGGAGAGCGCCGCCAGCGGCCGCAGGCGCTTGCCGCGGATCATCTCGGCCTGCTCGCCCGCGAGCTGGCTCGTGGCGTCGGTCTCGCCCGCCACGGTGGCGACCACCGCCGGGTTGCCGCCGTCATAGGTGACGTGGCGATAGGTGACGCCGGCGGCGCGCGCGAGCGTCTCCATGGCGGCATGCCCCGCCGAGCCCACGCCCGCGGTCGCGATCGTGACGCCGTTCGGGCGCGCCTTCATCGCGGCCAGGAGGGCTGCCAGGTCCTTGTGGGGGCTGTTGGCGTTGACGCTGAAGACGGGGACGTTGGCGACCGTGAGGAACAGGTGCCAGTCCTTGAGCTCGGTGCCGAGCATGCCCGTCACCTTGTAGGTGCCCAGGTCCTGCGCGGCGCCCGCGGTCAAGGTATAGCCGTCCTTGGGGGCCTCCAGCGCGTTCTTGGTGCCGATCGAGCCCGTGGCGCCGGGCTGGTTGACGATGACGACCTTCTGGCCGAGCGCCGCCTCGATCTCGGCGGCGGCAAGGCGCGTCACCTGGTCGGTGGCGCCGCCCGCGGCCCAGGGCACGATGATCGTGATGGGGCGCTCGGGCTTCCAGGGATAGTCGGCCGCGAAGGCGGGACCGGCGAGGACCGCGGACGCGGCGGCGGCGAGGGCGAGGCGTCGTGTCAGCATGGCTTCCTCCGCTTGTGATGGGCGGCTCTGTCCGGCCGCTTGAGGGAAAGGGTCAGGACGTCGCGTCCTCCAGGGCGGGCCGCTCCGTCGGGACGAGCCCCGCCGGTACCGCCTCGAACAGGTCGGGATGGGCGAGCGCCAGGGCCGGCAGGGATTGCAGGATCTCGGACAGGTGGGCGCGCATCGCCGCGGCCGCCCGGTCCGGATCGAGGGCCGTCACGGCCCGCGCGATCGCGCCGTGCTGCTCGACGAGCATGCCCATCGAGGTGGCGCCCGGCATCGCGAGATAGCGCACCCGGTCCATCTGGGCCTTCACGTCCTCGATCACCTTGAATGCGGAGGCGCGGCCCGCCGCCTCCGCGAGCAGGCGATGGAACTCCTCGTCGAGGGCGAAGAAGGCCGCGCCGTCGCGGGCGCGCGCCGCGGCGCGCTGGCGGCCCAGGTTGTCGGCGAGCGCCTCGCGCGGGATCGCGCGCCGCGCCGACGCCTCGCGCACGATCGCGGTCTCGACCGCCTCCCGCACGAAGCGGGCGTCCTCGACGGCGGCGTAGGAGATCGGCGCCACGCGGGTGCCGCGCTGGGGCAGGACCCGCACGAGCCCGACCTCGGAGAGCTTGATGAAGGCCTCCCGCACCGGCGAGCGGCTGACGCCGAAGCGCCCCGCGATCTCCTGCTCGGAGAGCATCTCGCCCGGCCGCAGGCGCATGGTGACGATGGCGTGGCGCAGGGCGCGCACGACCTGCGCCGCGATGGGCCCGCCGCCGGGATCGAGGGCGACGACGCTCACGACGCCCTCCCGGACCGCAGGATCGCCTCGATCAGGGCTTGCGTCTCCAGCGCCTCCTCGCCCGTGACCAGCGGGTCGCGGTCCTCGCGGATGGCGGCGGCGAAATCCGCGATGAGGTCGCGATGGGCGTCATGGGGAAAGTCCATGATGTTGGCCCCCGCCCCCGTGCGCCCCTCCGCCTCCACCCGCTCGGCGCGCCCGTCATGGAACGACACGTCGAGCGCCCCGCCCACGAGGCGGGCCGTGCCGAGGCTGCCCGCGATCTCGATGCGCTCGGGGCCGCCGGGATGGGCGGTGGTGGTGGCGTGGACGAAGCCCGGCGCGCCGTTGCCCAGCCGCAGGAGCGCCGCGGCATAATCCTCCGTCTCCATCCGGTGGAGCGTGGTGGCGGCGTCCGCCGCGCGCACCTCGCTCACCCCCACGAGCGACCGGAACAGGTCGAGGGCGTGGATGGCTTGCGTCAGCAGCACCCCGCCGCCGTCGCGGGCGAGCGTGCCGCGCCCGGGCTCGTCGTAATAGCTCTGCGGACGCCACCAGGGCACGCTCGCCCAGGCGGCCGTCACGTGTCCGAGAGCGCGCTCCGCCAGCAGCGCCGCCAGGCGCCGGGCCCCGGGGCGGAATCGGTGCTGGAGCACCACCCCGAGGCGCAGGCCGGCAGCGCGCGCCATGCCGACGAGGCGCTCGCCGCGCTCGGCCGTGAGATCCAGGGGCTTCTCGACCAGCACGTGCTTGCCCGCCGCGAGGCAGCGCCCGGCCACCTCCAGATGCGCGGCGGGCGGGGTGAGCACGATCACGGCCGCGACGCCGGGATCGGCGAGCGCGGCGTCGAGATCCGTCGTGACCGGGAAGGGATGGGCCCGCGCGAACTCGCCGAGGCGCTCCGGATCGCGCCCGACGACGCGGCGCACCTCGATGCTCCCGGCGAGGTCGATGAGGCTCCTCGCATGGGGCTGGGCCGCGGGGCCGACGCCCACGACCGCGATGCCGAGGCGCGTCATGGCCGCCCTCCCCCGACCCAGGCCGCCCGGTCTTGAGCCTCCAGCGCGAGCCGGCTCACCGTGAAGACGTGCTCCTGCGTCATGGCGGTCTGCGTCCGCTCGCGCGTGTCGGCGAGGAAGCGGCGAAAATACGTGAGCGGCTCGCTCGCGCAGTCGATGTGGCGGGTGCCGGCGCGGTCGGCGAGGAAGAGGTGGTCGGTGCCGGGCCGCCCCGCGACGTCGAGATATTTGCGCACCTCGATCGTGCCCTCGGTGCCCAGCACCACGAGTCGCCCGTCGCCCCAGGTCGGCAGGCCGTCGGGCGTGAACCAGTCGACCCGGATATAGCCGCTCGCCGCGTCGCTCCTGAGCGCGATCTCGCCGAAATCCTGGAAGTCCCCCTCCGTGGTGGACCCGAAATGACCCACCGCGCTCATGGCGATCGTTGCGTCGGCCGAGCCGGTGAGCACGAGGAACTGGTCGATCTGGTGCGAGGCGATGTCGACGAGGATCCCGCCGAAGCGGCGCGCGTCGAAGAACCAGGGCGGGCGGATCGCCTGGTTGAGCCGGTGGGGCCCCAGCCCCACGGTCTGGATCACCCGCCCGATCGCGCCCTCGGCCGCAAGCCGCAGCGCCGTCTCCATGGCGGGCACCACGAAGCGCTCGGAGAAGCAGATCGAGAAGATGCGCCCGGTCTCGGCGACCGCGCGGCGCACCGCCTCGAGCTGTCGGAGCGAGGTGATGCCAGGCTTGTCGACCATCACGTCCTTGCCGCGCCGCATGGCCTGGATCGCGATGTCCGCCCGCTCGTCCGGAACGGCCGCGCTGCAGATCACGTCGATCGAGGGGTCGTCGAGCAGCCGCTCGCGGGAGACGGGTTGGAGATCGGGAAAGCGGTCGCGAAAGCCCGCGAGCACCCGCGGGTCGGTGGTCCGGGGGTCGAATCCCGCGCAGCTCGCCCCGGCCTCGATGAGACCGCCCACCAGATGAAAGGCGTGCCGGTGGTCGAGGCCGATGAGGGCGAAGCGCGTCATTCCGATCTCCCGGTCGTAGACTAGTATGCAAGTATGGGAGAGTGAAGGGGCTTGGTGTGCGGCGCAGCAAGAGGGTTCGCACCGACCATCAGCCGGTGCGGTGCCTCGGCAAAGCCGATCCTGAGGGCCTCAGGCTGGCCGGGAGTCCCGGCGGCTGCGGGTAAGCGGGTCGGCGCGTGGTGGGCGGCCCCCGTGGTGGCGGGCAGCGCTCCGCCCGTGAGCCGCGTTCGAGACCAAGCCGGCGCGGCATCGCCTCAAAATCATCGACGAGAGGGGTGTCTCGCGACCGGCCCACCCTCGGCTCGCCCTCCCGGCTTGGCAGGCAGGGGTGAGAGGCCGATGAACCTCGCCGAGATCCGATCAGCGCGCCCGGGCTGGTCGTCGGCCAGCGCTGACGCCTGGCTCCCGGTCGAGCGTGCCGTCCGCCGCTGCCGCCGCTCCAGCCCCGAGGTCACGGACCCCGTTTTCCCCGAGGCGACGAACTCGGCCTTCTCGACCACGTCCGCGATGACGCGCGAGGGGCATGCGGCGATGGGGGGGGGATGGCTGGGGCGCCAGGATTCTCACCTGAACAAGGCCGCCCACCTAAGTGCCTGATAACGCTCCCGCGCCACTGGCTTCACGGTGCGTATGTATTACAGCTATGTGGTCCACCCAGCAACTCGTCTGTTGGAGTGCCTAAGCCATCTAAGCCATCTAGGTGTTTGATCC
>DASPJU010000481.1:0-3107 GCA_035628475.1 Salinarimonas sp.
TACGGGCGGCTCATCGCGGGGATCGCGCTGGCGTGAGGAGGCCCCCTGCTCGGGCTCGCCGCCGGCCGTCGATGCGACATTTCTCCCTCACCCCTGGGGAGGGTCCGAGTGCGAAGCAGGAGGGGGTGGGGTCCGTCCGGGAGTTCTCTCCCACCCCTCCGCTCGTCGTCCCCGGGCTTGTCCTTCGACAGGCCCGGGACGAGGCCGGGGACCCAGACCGACGGTGCACCTGGATGGCCGGATCGAGCCCGGCCATGACGTGGGGAGAGCTGGAGCACGGTGACAGGGACCGGACGCCCCCCTCGCTTCGCCCGGACCCTCCCCAGGGGTGAGGGAAAAGGCCCTGCCCAGCCCCACGATCGCGCCCGTCTCTCCAGGTCCTCTTTCCGAGGCGGCGCCGTGGATACCGAAGCCCTGGCCGCCGTCCCGGCGGCGCCCTCCCGGACCCGCGGAGGGGATGTCCCGCCCTACTCCCGGATCCCCACCACGTCCGGGGTCTCCCAGGCGAGGTGCTGGCCGCCGTCGAGCGCGATCATCTGGCCCGTGACGCTGCAGGCGCGGGCGAAGAAAACGATGGCATCGGCGACCTCCTCGGGGCTCGAGGAGCGGCGCAGGGGCACCGCCTCCCATTGCCGGCGGAAGTCCTCGTCGCCCTGACGCGTGCTGGTGAGCGTCGGGCCAGGGCCGATGGCGTTGACGCGCACCCCGGGCGCGAGCGCCTGCGCCATGGTCTTGGTGGCGGTCAGCAGCGCCGACTTGGCGAGCGTGTAGGACATGAAGTGCGGCGTGAGCTTCCAGACCCGCTGGTCCACGATGTTGACCACGAGGCCCCCCGGGGGCGCCTGCGCCGCGAAGTCCTGCGCCAGGAAGACGGGCGCGCGCAGGTTCACGGCCATGTGCCGGTCGAAGCGCTCCGGCGTCAGCTCGCCCATGGCGTCGGGCTCGAATTCCGAGGCGTTGTTGACGAGGAGCATGAGGGGCCCGAGCGCCGCCGCAGCCTCGGGCACAAGGCGCGCCACGTCCACCGCGAGCGCCAGGTCGCCCTGCACCACGGTGGCCCGCCCGCCCGCCTGGCGCAGCGTGTCGGCGAGCGCCTCCGCCTCGTCGCGGGAGCGGTGGCAATGGATCGCGACCGCGTAGCCCTCGGCGGCGAGCCGCTTGACGATCGCCCGCCCGATGCGCCTCGCGCCGCCCGTCACCAACGCCGCCTGCTTCATGCCGCCTCCCCCACCGAGTGCATACGCGCGAGCGGGCCCGGCGGATGCAGGGTCAGGTCGGCGGGCGGGTCGCCCCGAAGGCCGGGACCCGGGCCTCGAAGTCCTCGAGCCAGGCGACGAGGCGGGGGTGGCCCGCCCGCCAGGCTCCCGCGAAGCGCAGGTCGAGATAGCCCAGCGCGCAGGCGACCGCGATCTCGCCCACGGTGACGGGCCCGCCCGGGGTCGCGTGGTCGCGCTCCAGCGCCTGGAGGGCGCGATCGACCTTGCCGCCCTGGTGGTCGAGCCAGGCCCGGACCCGCATCCCCTCGGGGCGGAAGCGGGTCTCGTAGACCCCCATCAGGGCCGCGTCCATCAACCCGTCCGCCAGCGCCTGGAGGCGCAGCGCCTGGAAGCGCGCGTCGCCCGAGGCCGGGATCACGCCGCCCCCGCCGGCGAGCGCGTCGAGATATTCGACGATGACGCGGGAATCGAACAGGGTGTCGCCGTTCTCCAGCACAAGGGTCGGGATCTTGCCCAGGGGGTTTTGCGCCCGCAGCGCCTCGTTCGGGTCGAGGGTGTCGGCGGGCACGATCTCGAGGCGGTCGGCGAGCCCCAGCAGGGCGGCGGCGATCTTGACCTTGCGCCCGAAGGGCGAGGCCGGGGACGAACGCAGGACGAGCATGGTGGCTCCTCGGACGGTGAGCCCCGTTGTCGCGCAAGCGTGGCCGGTTGTCATCCCCGGAGCGCGTCGCCCCTCCTCGCGCGCGGGGAGAAGAGGAATCAGGCGCTCAGGCGCGCGATGCGCAACTCGTCGCCGGCGAGCGTCACCATGGCGGCGGCGCCGAAGAGGTCCGAGGCGATGGCGTCGGCGGTCTTGAAGCAGCCGTCGATGGCGAGGAGTTCGGCTTCCAGGCGGCTGCAATGGATGCGCGCCTCGGCGTGGCCGTCGGCGCCCGCGATGACGCGGCCGCGGATGGCGCCGTAGACGTGGACCGAGCCGCCGGCGATGACCTCGGCGCCGGAGGCGACAGCGCCCACGATGGTGACGTCGCCCTCCAGGAACATGATGGACTGGCCCGAGCGCACCGGGCCGTCGATGATCAGCGAGCGGGCGCGGGAGGGCTCGGCGGCGTCGGGCGCCGGCGTCCCGTCCTCGTCGGCCGGCGCCGGGGCGGGCGGGGCGGCGTCCACATCGATGAGCTTGCCGCCCTTGAAGACCGGCGGCAGGCCCGGCCCGGCGAGCTGCGGGCTCGCGCCCTCCAGGCCCACCACGCGGACGCCGCGCTCGCCCAGGAGCGCCAGCAGGTCGACCACGTCGGCACGGCCCGCGCGCAGGCGGGTCAGGTCGAGGATGACGGCGCGCCCGTCGAAGAAGCCCGGGGAGCCGTGATGCAGGCGGTCGAAGCCCTCCATCCAGGCCTTGAGGGGCGCCTCCGGAGCAAGCACCAGGGCGACGAAGGAGCGGCCGCGGAAGCGGAGGGGAGTCGGACGGGTGGCGATCTCGGTCACGGGCGGCGGGCTGTCTGGTGCGGGGTGGAATGGGGGATGCGTCCCGCCGCCCCGGGTCGCGGGGCGGCGGGGGATGGCGGAGCGCCGGGCGCGCTCAGCCCGCGAGCCTCATCTCGGCCTTGGACGGGATCTCGATCTCGACCTCCAGGGTCGAGACCGCGGCCCCGCGGTCCATCTTCACCTGGACCTTGTCGGGGTCGAGCTTCACGTGCTTGGCGATGACCGCGACGATCTCCTCGCGCAGGAGGTTCACGAGGTCCGAGCCGCCGCCCACGATCGCGCGCTCGTGGGCGAGCAGGATCTGGAGGCGCTCCCTGGCGACGGGCGCCGTGGGGCGCCGTGAGAAGAAGCTGAGCAGGCTCATGCGGCCCTCCGCCCGAACAGCTTGTCGAGGAAGGTCTT
>DASPJU010000482.1:0-2290 GCA_035628475.1 Salinarimonas sp.
AGATCACCACCGGCCGGTCGGCGGCCGTCGCGTCCACCGCCGTCCAGACCTCGGGCAACGTCCAGACCGTCGCGGCGGCCACCGAGGAGATGTCGGCCTCGATCCGCGAGATCACCGCCCAGGTCGCGCAGTCCGCGGCCATCGCGGACCAGGCGGTCGAGAAGGCCCGCCGCACGGATTCGACGGTGCAGGCCCTCGCCGCCGGGGCGAGCCGGATCGGCGACGTGGTGCAGCTGATCAACGCCATCGCGGGCCAGACCAACCTGCTCGCGCTCAACGCCACCATCGAGGCGGCGCGGGCCGGCGAGGCGGGCCGGGGCTTCGCGGTCGTCGCCGCCGAGGTGAAGGCGCTGGCCAACGAGACCGCCAAGGCCACCGAGGAGATCACGTCCCATGTCGCGCTCATCCGGAGCGCCACGGACGGGGCCGTCGCGTCGGTGCGCGAGATCGGCGGCATCATCGGGGAGGTGTCGGCGATCGCCGCCGCGGTGGCGGCGGCCGTGGAGGAGCAGGGCTCGGCCACGGGCGAGATCGCCCGGAATGTCCAGGAGGCGGCCCGCGGCACGGATCAGGTGGCGGAGGCGATCCTGGACGTGAAGCAGGGGGCGGGGGAGACCGGCGCCGCGGCGGCGCAGGTGCTCGGGGCGGCGCAGAATCTCGGCCGCTATTCCGGGCAGCTGGAGCAGGAGGTCGCAGCCTTCCTGGCAGACGTCAAGGCCGCCTAGGGCTCGGCCCGGCCGGGGCGAACCGGGCCTAGTCCTCGCGGTCGGGCAGCGGCTGGGCCAGCCCTCCGGTCGTGCCCAGGCCCATGCTCAGGCCGTCGAGGTTCACCGGGCGGGGCAGGACCGGCGCCGCCGAGTTCGGCGCTGCGCTGTCGTTGCCTTCGGGCGGGGCGACGCTCCCGCCCGCCTCGACGAGGAGGTCGCGGATGGTGTCGACCAGCACGAGCGGACGGTAGGGCTTCATCAGGAACCGGGCGCCGGTCGGGAGAGCCTTCCGCGGGGCGCGCGCGGATGTCACGACGACCGCGACGGACGGCCATTGCTCGCGCACGAGATGCGCGAGCTGAAGGCCGTCGATCGAGCCCGGCATCGTGATGTCGGTGAAGAGCACGCGCACGTCCTGCCGGACCCGCAGCACGGTCAAGGCCTCGTCGGCGTTGCTCGTGACGATCACCTTGAACCCGCCGTCCTCGGTGAGCACCTCGTCGGCGAACATCCGCACCAAGGTCTCGTCTTCCACGAGGAGGACGATCACGTCCCGATTGTCCGGCATGTCCCGGTGATCCTCGCGCCGCCAGATCGCGGCTACCCAAGCCTCGGGGCGAGGGTCAAGCAGTGTCTTGTAGCCGACACTGGAAAGCCCGTCATCCGTCCTTCGACTGATCCCGTTGCGGCAAGACCGCTCGTCGGGCCGGCTGGGGATCGGCCGGGAGCGATGATCGGCGCGGCGGGAGGCGTCCCGGGGTCGTTCGCTCCAGGCGCGGCCCCCGAGCGGTCGCCGCGCCCGAACCCATCCGTCGGATCACGGGGACCGGGCGGCCTCTCGCGCGGCGTTCGGTCGACGCCAGGATGCGGATCGGACGACCCGGGCGTCACGCTGTCAATCGCGCAGGCCGGATAGCCGCGGCTTCGGCGGACAGGGCCGCCCGTCCCGATCGATCACGATGGTGACCTGCTTGCCCGTACGCGGGTCGAGAATGGTGATTTTCATGTGTGCCCCTCCGCCGACCCAACGGGAGAGAGCCCGGTCACGTTGCCTGGCTTGGCGCCCGGAAGGATCGAAGTTGAAGGATGTGGTGAAGCGGGCGTTAACGTTGCGCGCAGAGCGGAGCAGGGGCAGGCCGCGACGGGGCCAGGCGCAAGCGCGGGTCCAAGCTGCACATGGCGGCGTGAACCGCGCCGGGTTCTCCGGAGGCCATTTTGTTTGGGTGCTACGCGGCCATGTGCCTGACCTCAAGGGCTGCGTAGAGGCAGCCTCGGCCTCGGCGGGCGGCACGTGGTCGATGGGTCCGAGCAGGCGGCGGGTGTTGAACCAGTCTACCACCTCAAGCGTGGCGAACTCGACCGCCTCGAGCGAGCGCCACGGCCCGCGCCGATGGATCACCTCCGTCTTGAACAGCCCCATCACCGTTTCGGCGAGAGCATTGTCGTAGCTGTCGCAAACGCTGCCAACCGAGGGCTCGATGCCAGCCTCGACCAGCCGGTCCGTGTAGCGAAGCGCGAGGTATTGCCCACCCCTGTCACTATGGTGCACCAACCCGCCGCGCCCTGGCCGACGCTCGTGTAGG
>DASPJU010000483.1:0-3830 GCA_035628475.1 Salinarimonas sp.
CGAGGACGGGACGATCCAGGGCCTCCTGGAGATCCTGCGCATCCCCTACACCCATTCGGGCGTGCTGGCCTCCGCGCTCGCCATGCACAAGGAGCGGGCCAAGACGGTGATGCGGGCCGCCGGGGTCGCGGTGCCCGAGGGCCTCGTCGTCGATCGTTTCGTGGCCGCGCGGTCACACCCGCTGCCCCCGCCCTACGTGGTCAAGCCCGTGGCCGAGGGCTCCTCGGTGGGGGTCATCATCGTGCGCGAGGACCGCTCGCACCCGCCCCAGGAGCTCGCCCGCGAGGACTGGGCCTATGGCGACCAAGTCCTTGTGGAGAAATTCATTCCCGGCCGCGAGCTCACCTGCGCCGTCATCGGGGACCGCGCCCTCGGCGTGATCGACATCCGCCCCGCCACGGGCCTGTTCTACGACTACGACGCCAAGTACGCGAAGGGCGGCTCCATCCACGTCCTTCCCGCCGAAATTAAACCGAATGTTTACCAACGTGTCCAAGAGTTGGCGTTAACGGCGCATCAAGCACTCGGTTGCCGGGGCGTCAGCCGTGCGGACCTGAGATACGACGACACGCCCGGGGGAACCGGGGAGGTCGTCGTCCTCGAGGTCAACACGCAGCCCGGGATGACCGAGACGAGCCTTGTGCCGGAGCTGGCGGCCCATGCGGGCCTTTCCTTCGGTGAGCTTGTCCAATGGATGGTGGAGGACGCCTCGACGGACCGCTGACCCCCGGGTTCTCCCGGGGCGGGCGGCGCGTCGCCGCCCGGACCGCCGGGCTGCCCTTCCTGCGCCGCCGCTCCGCCGTGGCGGTGCCGGGCGGCGCGGGACCCGTCCCCCGCCATCTCGGCTCCGCACTCGCGGTCGCCTTCTTCGCCGCCGTGGTGGGCGTGGGCCTCCAGGCCGGCGGGCATCTCGACGAGATCCAGGCCCGCGCCGGCGCGCCCCGCGACGCCGTCGCCCGGGCGCTGGGCTTCGGCATCGACCACGTCACCGTCTCGGGGCTGGCCCAGCTCCAGCCCGACGAGGTGCTGACCACCGGCGGCATCACGGCCCGCAGCTCCCTGCCCTTCCTCGACGCCGGCGAGGTCCGCCAGCGCCTGGAGGCCATGCCGCTCGTGAAGAGTGCGGCGGTGCGCAAGCTCTATCCGGGCGAGCTCCTCGTGACGCTCGAGGAGCGCCGCGCCCACGCCCTGTGGCAGCGCAACGGCGAGATCGTCGTCGTGGCGGCGGACGGCACCGTCATCGACACCCTGCGCGACGCGCGCTTCGCGTCTCTGCCCCTCGTGGTGGGGGAGGGCGCCAACGCCCGCACGGCCGAATATCTCGCGCTGATCGAGGCGGCCGGCCCCCTCAAGGGCCGCATCAAGGCCGGCACGCTGGTGTCGGGCCGCCGCTGGACCCTCAAGATCGACGGCCTCGACGTGCGCCTGCCCGAGCACGGCGCCGAGGCCGCGCTCGCCCGGCTCGCGCGCCTGGAGCGCGAGCAGAAGATCCTCGACCGCGACGTCATCGCCATCGACCTGCGCATGGCCGATCGCGTCGTGGTCCGCCTGACCGAGGAGGCCGCGGCCGCCCGCGCCGAGGCCATGAAGAAGAAGCCGACCCGAGGCAAGGGGGTCGACACATGACCATGCACCAGGGCCTCACGCCGCGCCTGCGGCCCCTTCCGCCGCGCCGGAGCGCCACGCTCTCGGTGCTCGACGTGGGCACCAGCAAGGTGGTCTGCCTCGTCGCCGAGCTCCTGCCGGCCGAGGAGAGCAGCCTCCTGCCCGGGCGCACGCATCTGGCGCGCGTCATCGGCATCGGGCACCAGCGCTCGGCGGGCCTCAAGGGGGGCGTCATCGTCGACCTCGAGGCGGCCGAGGCCGCCATCCGCGGAGCGGTCCACGCCGCCGAGCGCATGGCGAAGGTCGAGATCCGCTCGGTCATCGTCAACCTCACGGGCGGCCGGCTCGGCTCGCTGCGCCACGCGGGCCACGCGCCGGTGCGCGGCGGCCCCGTCACGGCGGCCGACCTGCACCGGGCCTGCGACGCCGCGGGCGCCCGGGGCGTCCCGCCCAACCGGGTCGTGCTGCATGCGCTCCCCACCGCCTATTCGCTCGACGCGCAGGGCGGGATCGTCGATCCCACCGGCATGGTGGGCGAGGCGCTCGGCGTCGACCTGCACATGGTCACGGCGGAAGCGGCCGCCGCCCGCAACCTGATGCTCGCCGTGGAGCGCTGCCACCTCGGCATCGAGGCGGTGATCGCCACGCCCTACGCCGCCGGCCTCTCGGCGCTCGCCGAGGACGAGGCCGAGATGGGCTGCGCCGTGATCGACCTGGGCGGCGGCACCACGAGCGTGGGCGTCTTCGCCCGCGGGCACCTCGTCCACACGGACGCGCTGGCGGTGGGCGGGCACCACGTCACCATGGATCTCGCCCGCGGCCTCTCCACCCGGGTCGCCACGGCCGAGCGCCTCAAGACCATGCACGGCGCCTGCGTGTCGAGCGCGGCCGACGAGCGCGACATGATCGCGGTGCCCACCGTCGACGAGGACGAGCGCGAGACGAGCAGCCACCTGCCGAAGTCGCATCTGGTGCGCATCATCCGCCCCCGGGTCGAGGAGATCCTGGAGCTGGCGCGCGACCGCCTGCGGGCGGCCGGCTTCGCCGACCAGGCCGGACGGCGGGTCGTGCTCACGGGCGGCGGCAGCCAGCTCGTGGGCCTGCCCGACACCGCCCGGCGCATCCTCGAGGGCGGCGTCCGCATCGGCCGGCCGCTCGGAATCAAGGGTCTCCCCGAGGCCGCGAAGGGCCCAGCCTTCTCGGCCTCGGTGGGGCTCCTCGTCTACCCCCAGGTGGCCCATGCCGAGCATGCCGAGCCGCGCTCCGGGGGGGCGTACCAGGCAACCGGGACCGACGGCTACCTCGCGAGGGTGGGTCGGTGGTTCCGGGAGAGCTTCTAGCGCGTGCCGGCGGCGGGGCGGCTCACGCCTTGCCGCAGGGACATGCGCGGGAACGAGGACTTAGAGACGGTTCGGCGCCCACCCGGGCGTCGGGCGGACTCGAGCGTGTTGCGTAGCCGCCGAAGGGTGCCGCGGGGCGCCTGACGTAGTAGAGCCAACGAGGGCAACAGGGTCATGCCAATCAGTCTGCAAGCCCCGGACATCCGGGAACTCAAGCCGCACATCACGGTGTTCGGCGTCGGCGGCGCCGGCGGCAACGCGGTGAACAACATGATCGAATCCGGCCTCCAGGGGGTCGAGTTCGTGGTCGCCAACACGGACGCGCAGGCGCTCGCCTCCTCCAAGGCCGAGCGCATCGTCCAGATGGGCATCGCGGTCACGGAAGGGCTCGGCGCGGGCTCGCAGCCCGAGGTCGGCCGCGCGGCCGCCGAGGAGGTGATCGACGAGATCCGCGACCAGCTGTCGGGCGCCCACATGGTGTTCATCACGGCGGGGATGGGCGGCGGCACCGGCACGGGCGCCGCGCCGGTCGTCGCCCGCGCGGCCCGCGAGATGGGCATCCTGACGGTCGGCGTCGTGACCAAGCCCTTCCAGTTCGAGGGCGCGCGCCGCATGCGGCTCGCCGAATCGGGCATCACCGAGCTGCAGCAGTCGGTCGACACGCTCATCGTGATCCCGAATCAGAACCTGTTCCGGGTCGCCACCGAGAAGACCACCTTCGCGGACGCCTTCGCAATGGCCGACCAGGTGCTCTACTCGGGCGTCGCCTGCATCACCGATCTCATGGTGAAGGAGGGACTCATCAACCTCGACTTCGCCGACGTGCGCTCGGTGATGCGCGGCATGGGCAAGGCCATGATGGGCACCGGCGAGGCCTCGGGCGAG
>DASPJU010000484.1:0-2940 GCA_035628475.1 Salinarimonas sp.
GGCTTCCTCGCCTTCACGGCGATCTTCTTCTTCCTGATCATGCGCGAGCAGATGCTGGCCTATGTCAGCCTCGCCGTGCTGGCGGTCGGGGTGGCGATCACGGGCTATTTCCCGAGCGTCTGGGGGCTCATCGTCACCACCACGATCATGTCGGTGGGCTTCCATTATTTCGAGACCGCCAATCAGTCGCTGTCGCTCCAGCTGCTGCCCAAGCGCGAGGCCCCCAAGGTGCTAGGCCAGATCGCGGGCGCGGCCGCCGGCGCGCAGCTCACGGCCTACGGGCTCCTGGCCGTCGCCTGGATCGTCCTCAAGCCGAGCTTCGAGACCCTCTATGTCGTGACGGGCGCCGCCACGATGGTGCTGACGGTCGCGGTCGTCCTGTTCTTCCGCCGCTTCGTGGGCGACGTGCCGCAGCGCAAGACCATCGTGCTGCGCCGGCGCTACTGGCTCTACTACGCCCTCACCTTCATGAGCGGGGCGCGCCGCCAGCTCTTCATGGCCTTCGGCGGCTTCCTGCTGGTGGAGCGCTTCGGCTACGATGTGGCGGGGCTCGCCAAGCTCATGTTCGTGACCTGCGCCATCAACCTCGTGGCCGCCCCGCTGCTGGGCCGCATGGTCGGGCGGCTGGGCGAGCGGGCCACGATCATCCTGGAGAACGTGGTGCTGGTCGGCGTCTTCCTCGGCTACGCCTTCACGACGAGCGGGGCGGTGGCCGGCGCGCTCTTCGTCCTCGACGGGGTTTTCTTCACGCTGACGCTGGCGCAACGCACCTATTTCCAGAAGATCGCCGACCCCGCCGACATCTCGCCCACCGCCTCGGTCGCCTTCACGATCAACCACATCGCGGCGGTGGCGCTGCCCGTGACCTTCGGGCTCGTGTGGATCAAGAACCCGTCCATCGTCTTCGAGATCGGGGCGGGCGTCGCGACGGCCTCCCTCCTGCTCGCCTTCCTGGTGCCGCGCCATCCCGAGCCCGGGCGGGAGACGACGCTCGACGGGGTCAAGGCGCAACCGGCGCCGGCGGAGTGAGCCCGTCTCCTCTCCCCGCCGGGCGGGGAGAGGGCCGCGCCTGCGGACCGGCAGGCGCGGCAAGCGAACGTCAGTGAGCGAAGGTGAGGGGGTCTCTCAGGATGGAGCGCACCCGTCCAAGCCCCCTCACCCTCGCGCTGCCGCTCTCGCCACGAGGCCCGGCAAGGGGCCTCGTGGCCCTCTCCCCGCACAGCGGGGAGAGGTGATCCCTCACTCGGCCGCGCTGACCCGTCCCCCGAACAGGTCCGGGGCCGGCTCGTCGAACTCGAGCGCGTCGATGCGCCGCCCGCGGGTCGCGATGCGGTCCGCGACCGTGCGGATGCCCGACAGATCTGCTTCCGCTTGGCGGAAATGGGCGTCGAGCTTGCCGACCCGCTCGCGCAGGCGCTCCACGTCCTCCAGCATCCGCCCCACCTCCGTCTGGATGACGCGGGCCTCGTCGCGGATACGCGCGTCGCGCACGAGCGCCTGGAGGACCTGGATCGCCATGGCGAGCAGCGACGGCGAGACGATCACGACCCTGGCCCGGTGCGCGCGCTGCACCACGTCGTCGAAGTGCTCCTGGAGGTCGGCATAGATCGATTCCGCCGGCACGAAGAGGAGCGCCACCTCCTGGGTCTCGCCGGGGATGAGGTATTTCTCCGCGATGTCGCGGATATGGACGCCCAGGTCGGAGCGCACCCGCGCGGCCGCCTTGCCCCGCGCCTCGTCCCCTTGCGCCGCGCGCAGGGCCGAAAAACTCTCCAGGGGGAACTTGGCGTCGATCACGAGGCCGCGCGGGTCGCCGGGCAGGCGAACCAGGCAGTCGGGACGGGTGCGGTTGGAGAGGGTGGCCTGGAACGCGAAGGCCCCCACCGGCAGCCCGTCGCGCACGATCGCCTCCATGCGGCCCTGGCCGTAGGCGCCCCGCGCCTGCTTGTTGGCGAGCACGTCCTTGAGGCCCACCACCTCGCCCGTCAGGTCCGAGAGCTTGCGCTGCGCCGCGTCGATGACGGCGAGCCGCTCGTTCAATCGCGACAGGTGCTCGGCCTGGCGCTGGCCGCCCTGGTCGATGCGCTCGGCGAGCATGCGGGCGAAGTCGCCCTGGCGCGAGCCGAACACCTCCACCATGGTCTGCATCCGCCCCGTGAGCTCCGCGAGCTTGTCGTCCACCTCGCGGGCGCGCTCGGCCTGGGCCGCGGCCTCGTCGCGCAGGTCGCGCCGCGAGCGCAGGAGGAGGACGACGAGAGCGAGGAGCAGAAGGATCGCGGCGACGCCGCCGGCGAGGGCCGCCCCGAGGGCGGTGACGGGATGGCCGAAGGCGACGAGGAGGGGCGGGGACATGGGCGCAGGGTGCCAGCGAGAGGCGAACGAAGAATGAACGCGCCGTCGCTCCCCTCTCCCGGATGGGAGAGGGGTCGGGGGTGAGGGTGGCCAGCCGAGGCATATGGCACCACCTCTCTGGTGTCGCGACCGGGCTTGACCCGGCCACCGAGTCTGCGCGTGCTGCTGGATCCCCGGCTCGAGGCCGGGGATGACAAGGGTGTGGTCTCTCGCGCCCCTCCCGGCGTGATCCCTCACCCCCGACCCCTCTCCCATTCGGGAGAGGGGAGGAGCCGCTCGATGCCCGTCTTGCCCCTCCTCCGCTTTCCCGACCCCCGCCTGCGCCAGGCGGCCTCCCCGATCGGCCTCGTCGACGACGCGATCCGCGCGCTCGCCCGCGACCTCCTCGACACGATGCGCGCCGCGCCCGGGGTTGGCATCACCGGGCCGCATGTGGGCGCGATGCGGCGGATCGTGGTGATCGAGCTCGAGGGCCGGGTGCGGACCTACGTCGACCCCGTGATCACCTGGTCCTCGCCCGAGACGGCGCACCACATGGAGGGCTCCGTGTCGATGCTCGGGGTCACGGAGGAAATCGAGCGGCCGGCG
>DASPJU010000485.1:0-12086 GCA_035628475.1 Salinarimonas sp.
GTCCTCATCGTCTGCCCGAAGGGCGCCATGCCTCAGTGGCGGCGCACCATCGCGCTCTCAGGCCTTGCCGCGAAAGCCGTGACCCTGATCAACTACGAGCGCACGAAGTCGCTGCTCGCTCCACCGCTCGCGAGCACGAAGCGCTCCACCCGAGCCAAGAACAACGAGCTGGCGAAGCACGGCCGGCCCAAGCGCATCTGGCCGCTCGTCGTCTTCGACGAAAGCCACCGCATCCGCAACCCGAACTCCCAGATGGGCCTCGCCTGTCGGCAGATGGCAGCCGCCGCGCGCTTCGTCGTCTACGCCAGCGCCACCGCGGGCCAAGCGCCGCACGAACTGTCCTATCTCGGTCGGCTGCTCACCCACGCGGCAGGCCAGCCCGCCGACACCCTCGACGGATACCGGCAGCTCATGAAGCGGCTCGGCATCGGCCGGGCCAAAGGCCGGTGGCAGAACTGGAGCTGGACGCCGAACGAGGACGACCGCGAGGTCATGGCGGGCCTGCTCTACCGAGGCGAGGGCGCTATCGGCCTGCGTCGGCATCCCACTGACATCGCGGGCTGGCCCGAGGTGCAGCGGGAGCTTGCGCCGACGGCTCTCGACCCTCAAGCGAGGCGCCTGTACGACGCGACGTGGCGGGAGTTCCGGCGCGAGCTCGGCCTTGCCGGTGGCTCCACCCGTCACCCGAAGGGCTGGGCCGCGGACCTGCGCTTTCGGCAGAAGGCGTCGCTGCTGCGGGTGCCCGGCACGGCCGACTTCGCGGACGATCTCCTCGAGAATGGCCTGCAGGTGGCGATCTCGATCGCCTTCCTGGAGACCGGTGCTCTCCTCGTCGACACGCTCGTCGGTCGAGGGTGGAAGGTCGGCTCGATCACGGGCGAGCGAACCGCATCGAGTAACGAGGACACGCGGGTCGCCTTCCAACGCGGCGAGCTCGACGCGGTGGTGTTCACCGTTACGGAGGCGATCTCGCTCCATCAGGGCGAGCTGCCCGGCGGCGACAAGCCTCGCGCGCTCCTCGTACACGACATGCGCCACAGCGCGATTCAGCTGCAGCAGATCGAGGGCCGCTGCCATCGGGATGGGCGCCGGGCGGTGATCTGGTACCTGTTCGCGGAGGGCACCGTGGAGGAGAAAGTCACCGCCGCGGCAGTCGCCCGCATGGCATCGATGGCTGCGATGGCGGGCGACGACACGGCGCTCCTCGACGCGATCGCGCGAGAGATCAAGGCATTCGCCGCCGGGGGGAATGGAACGTGAGCGCGCATCGACATCGATGAACCGGTCCAGCCGCCGGCACATCTGCGGCGCAGGTCTGCGGGGATGGCACCGAACTTCTGGGCGAACCGCATCCCGCACCATGACCCGGGCACCCGGGTTCGTCGCCGGAACCCGGGATGTTCGTCCCTGGTTGACGGCCACGGCGCGCCGGGCAAGGCCGCGCCCGTCGAGAATTGCCCTGTTCGGCCGGCGGCGATCCAGTTCGGATCGATCGGACGAGAGCCGTCGATCGACCCTCTCGGATGCCATCCGCGCCCGGGATCGGACCAGGCCTGCGATCGTCGCCGCCACCCGGACCTGCGCCGCGCCCGGGCCGGCATCGCTCCTTGCCAAGGCTGCGGGATCATGATCGTCTCTGCTGGACCAAGCAGGGACGCAAAGCCCATGATCTCGCATCGATCCCGCGTCGCCCTCGCCGGAACCGTGATCGCGTCGGCCCTCGTCCTGCCGGGGTCCTCCTCGGCCCAGACATCCGCCACGACGCCGCGGGAGTTCATCGGGATCTGGGCCGTCGATTGCTCCAGCCCGGACCTTCGACTCGCCTCGAACGCCCTGCGCTATCGGGGCGATCGCACCGTCAGCGCGATCACGCAGGTCGTCCGCCAGGGGCCCGAGCTGAGGCTGCACTACACGCGGGCCCTCGACTCCATGGCGGTCGTGGACACGCTCCGCGTCGAGGGCGACAGCCTGCGCTTGATCAAGACCGTGGCGGGCGGAGCCGAAGCGAGCTGGACGAAGCAGCCGTGGAAGCGCTGCCCGGTGTCCTGATCGCGGGCGTCGCCGATCGGCCGGCGTCCCTCCGCTCCGGCTTCGCGGCGCTGTCGCCGCGCCCCTGACGCTTCGGCCTCGGCGGCCCGGGGCGTCCTCGACTCGGGCCGAACGGGGATCGAAGCGAGCCCTACAGCTTCGCGAGGCGCCGGCGCAGGAGGCCGTCGCGCCAGCCGTCGGCATCCGTGGTGAGGAGCCGCGCCGCCTCGCGCAGCCCCTCGGCTGCCCGGCTCGGGCCGAGCGGCTCCGCGAGGTCCTGGCGGAGCCGCTCGAATTCCGGGCCGAAGCGGCGGCTGCGGCGGGCGAGCTCCTCGAAGCCCACCTTCGCCTCGAGACCCAGGCAGGCCGCCGCGATCGCCGGGACGACGGCGCTCATCACGAGCAGCGCGTCGCCGAACAGGCCCGGCAGCGCGAAGCCCGGCACGACCAGGGGCAGGAGGATCTTGGCGGCGAGAAAGCCGGCGAGGCAGGCCAGGAGGACCTTGAACGTGGCTCCCTCCAGGACCTCCAGACGGTGCGCGATCGCGTGGTTCAGCCGTTCGGCCCGGGCATGGTAGAGCGCCTGGCCCAGGATGATGCCGTCGGCCTCGTCGCGGGCGAGGCGCGCGTCCTCGATCAGGCGCGCGGCGTCCAGCACGCCTGTCGGCGGGCCCACGAACCGCAGCACGGCGCGGGCGCGCCACTCGGTCCAGGTGCCGGGCGGCCCGGCGCGCCCGTCGGCGACGTCGATCCCGTGCGGCCAGGTGGCGCGCATCGCGCGCAGACGCTCCGCGTAGCGGCGCAGGTCGCTCCACCGCCGGTGATGCGACGCGGTCACCTGCCGGCTCCACAGCCCGTAGATGCCGCACACGATGAGGAACTCGACGAGGACGAGGGCGACCTTCAGGGAAGCCGGCAGCGCCGCCGGAAGCGTCCCCACCAGCACGGCGAGCACCGCGAGCGCGAAGAGCAGGGTCTGCACCGTCCGCTGGAGGTTCCCGTGATGGGTGGCGAGCCGGTCGGCCCGTTGCGCCTCCGCGGCCAGGATGCCGAGCCCGCGCTGCCGCGCCGTCGCGGGCGGGGGGCCCGGCGCCGCGTCCCCGTCGGGAGCCTCCGGTGCCGGCGCCGCCGGCTCGCCCGCAAGGAGAGCCGCGATGCGCCGCCAGGCCCGGGCCATGCGGATCTCCGGGGCGCCGGGCGCGCCGGGCGGGGGAAAGGCCCGCCGGGCCTCCGTCTCGGGATCCTCGTCGGCTCGGTCCGCGGCGCCCGGGGGCGCGAGCTGCCGCAGGAGCAGCTCGGCGATCCGGCCCGCTTGCGCCGGCGGCGTGATCCGGTCGCGGCCCTCCCTGGTGGACACGAGGGCTACCAGCTCGCTCAGGGTCGTCCCCGGCCAGAGCCGCCCGGGATCGATGAGCCGCACGAGGCCGTCGTCAGCGGCGCACCAGACGACCGGGATCCCCTTGCCCAGGGCAAGCAGCACGGCCTCGTCGGTCCCGCCAGGCTCGCTCGCCGCCCGACCGTCCCAGGCGGCGACAAGAAGGTCTGCCCATCGGATGAGGAAGCGGGTCTGCTCCAGTCGCGGCGGGCGGGGCGGGTCCTCGGCCAAGGCCGCCTCGCCATCGAGCACGGTCACGCCATCCCCGGGCCGCAGGCCGATGGAGCCGAGGTCGATCCGGGTCCCCGGCCGCCTCGAGGCGGGGGCGTCCGTCCAAGCCGCGCCCGGATCGCCCGCGGCCCTCTCGTCGATATGGGGGAAGACGAGGTGGACCGGCCCGTTCGCGCCGTGGCGCCAAGCCGCGAAGACCCCCTCCTTCTCGCCCGTATAGTCCGTCAGGAGCCGCAGCCTTGGACCCTGCCCGCCCCCGAGCCCCAGAGCCGCATAGGCGTCGAGCACCGTCTCCCCCGCCAATCCGGTCGGGGCCGCCGCGAGCGCGCCCACGGCATCGCGCACCAGATCGATGGCAGCCGCGAAGGGATTCGTGACCTGGGCTGCGGGGCAGTCGCCCGCGAAAGCGACGGTGACGGTGAGCGACGACATGGGAGCTGCCCCTGTGAAGCGCCCGCTCTCGAACCACGCGGCGGAGCAGAGCCGTTCTTTAGGGCAGTTTCGTCGCGTGTGAAATCGGCTCCGTGCCATCCTGGTCCAACACCTGAACGGCGGTCGAACCGAGCGCTTGCGGCTCCAGGCGTTCCCGACGCGCGGGCCGCGATCCGTTCCCCGCCGCGGACGGACGCGCTCGACCGACGCGGATGGGCGCACGCCCGGGCTGAGGACACGTCGTGGGCGCTCCCGCCGCTCGCTCGGCGGGAATCCGAGGGTTCGGCATGGCGCCAAAGCCGTTTTCGCTCACACGGAATCGGCTCTCGTTCTTGCGTGGTCGCGTTTTTGCTATCGCTGCCCTTCGGGTCTTCACGCGAGCCGGATCCACCCATAGCCGAAAGGATGAGGTCGAGGGCGTTGCGGTGCGCACCTATCCGCTTGCAGGCTATTAAATTGTTCTCTATCGATCTGCCCGTCAAACGATGGGGTGGGTTGGTATGGCTCTCGGTCTCAAGATGCTGGTGCGGGCCCTCGGGCTGGTGTGGGTCGGGCTTCTGGCCCTGTTCGCCTGGGAATATACCGGCCAGCGCGACGCGGTCGCGGCGTCGAACGCCCCCAGCCCGGGACCTGCCGTCGCTCAGCCGCGCTCCGTGCCCGAGGCGCCGACGGCCGGCACGGCTCGGGTCGTGTACCAGGGCGCCGTCCCGAGCGCTGCGGTCGCCGCCCCGCCCTCCCCGAGCGTCTCGGCTCCCAAGGCGCCGGGCCGCGCCGAGCCCGAGCCTCGGCCCGCGGCTCCGGTCCAGGCGACCCTGCCGGCAGCCCCTTCCCCGCCTCCAGCCGCTCCGGTCCAGGTCGCCGGCTTGCCGGACGCGAGCGTCGCCCCGAGCGCCCAGGCGGCCGCACGCCTGGACCTCAACACGGCGAGCGTGACCGAACTCAACGGGCTCGGCGCGGGGATGATCGGGCGCGCGATCGTCGCGGGCCGACCGTACGGGACGAGCGAGGATCTTCTGTCCAAGCGCGTGCTGAACCGGGCGACCTACGCCCGAATCAAGGACCAGGTCGCGGCGCGCTGAGGCGCCCGCGATCGCGAGGATCCGTGATGGACCGCCCCTTGCTCGTGCTGATCGGGGCCCTGGCCCTGCTCGCGCTCTCCATCCTCGTGCGCGACGGTGTCCTTCTGCTGGGCGGAAGCCTGCTGTGCGGCCTGGCTCTCCTCGGCATCGGCGAGCAAGCCTGGAGGCGATGGCGGCGCGGGATCCGGCTCGACCGGGATCCCGGAGCCCCGTTGCGCACGCTCGGGGCCTGACGCGGCCCCGCTGTCGGCGCCGCCCTGCTCGCGATCCAACCTGCCGCCGCCCGGGGCGCGTCACGAGCCGAGATCGACCGGCTCGTGACGGTCCACGCCGTGGGCCATCGCTGATGTCGCCGGATCGCGCGGCGGACTGCCCCTGTCGCGCGGGGGTTTCCGTGGGGAACCTGGCCCATGGCGCATCCCCCGCAGCAGGGTGGTCAGCCGAACCACTACACCGCGGGATCAAACTCCAGGATCAGCTCACGGGCAGCGAGGACGTCACGCCTGAACGCTCCCGCCGCCCGGCACGCGCAGCATGGTCGCGACCTGGTCGACCGCCGCCTTGAGGTTCGCGATGTCCGCGAGGGACTGACCTAGGGCGCAGATCATGGCCTCAGGGATCGCGAGCGCCTCGGTCTTCATCCCCTGTCCCCGGTCCGTCAGGGTGATCCGGACCTGACGCTCGTCCTGCGTATCGCGTTGCCGACGCAGCAGGCCCGACGTCTCCATCCGCTTGAGCAAAGGGGTGAGCGTGCCGGAATCGAGGTTCAAGCGCTCCCCGATCCCCTTCACGGTGAGGCCGTCCTCCTCCCACAGCACCATCATGACGAGGTATTGCGGATAGGTCAGCCCCAGGGGCTCCAGCAGAGGCTTGTAGGCCGCCGTGAAGGCCTGGGCGGCGGTGTAGACGGAGAAGCAGAGCTGCCGGTTGAGCCGCAGGTTCGCGAACGGGTCTGACATGAGGGCTTTCCATGAACGAAGCCCAATGTAGCGATGGATCGCTCTCGCGCAATCCAAAAGCGCGCAAGTCAATGCCGGACAATGAGGACGGGTCCGGACGGGGCCAGAACGTCGGCAGGGCCGGTCGCCTCAAGAGAACGCGTCGCCCCGCCCGAGCATGGGGCCGGCGCTAACGCAACGAAGACCGCTCTCCGGCAGCCTGCGCGAGGTTGTCGCGATACACGACGCGTGGCCCCGCCTCGCGCACCGCGCCGACCGCGACATCGGCGGAGGGACGAGGTTGCCGCAGGGGGATGCGCTGGGCGGTCTTGGCGGGCGTCGGCGGGACCAGCCCGGCCAGGAGGGCCCGCGTGCTGCGGGAGACGAGCCGCGACCGCGCGACGTCCTCGAACGCACCCGGCTGGTGCGGTCCCGCGCCCTTGCCCCGAAAGACCTTGAGGTCGTGGGGGAAGACCGCCAGGTCCCCCGGCCGGAGCGTGGGGTCGCGAAGGAGGGCGCGGACGGGGTCCGAGAGGTCGAGCGGCACGGATGGCGGCTTCCTGGTCTCGGCGCGCGCGGCGGGAGCCTGGGCCCTCGCGACCTTCGCGGCCGGCTTCGGCAGCGCGGCATACCGGGTTTTCTCCTGCCCGAGCTGCCGGATCGCCTTGGCGGCCCGGCCCTTGGCCGGATCGTAGGTCGGATCCGGCGCGGGCCGGGACGGGGCCGCCGGGGAACGCTGCGGCGGCGCCCTGGTCCCCCGGGCAGCCTCCCAGACCCAGAACGAATGGGCGCTCTGGCTGTCCTGCGCGAGGGCCGGGTGGAGCGTGGGCGTCATCGCGCCCAGGGCGGCGGCAAGCGATCCGGCGATGAGCCCGGCCTTCGGTGAGATATGGAGCATCGGTCTCCCCGCCCGTGAAGCCGTGTAACGTTACGTTAACCACGGCGTTCCGCAAGGGACCAAGGCGCCATCCCGACCCCCTGCCCTCGAACGACCCGTCCCGCGGGTCAGCCGGCATCGGTCGGGATCGCTCCGCCGCGACGCCCCTCGCATCCGGCGACCCGGACCCTGGCGGCGGGCGGAGACATGCCCTCCGGCAGCCCGGAGGTCGGGGGGCGCACGAGCACTCAGGCGCGCCGCGCCACGCGACGCCCCCCGGTTCTACGCAGCCCAGCCGTAGCGGACGACATGGAAGAAGATCGGGGCGGAGAACACCACGGAGTCGAGGCGGTCGAGCACCCCGCCATGGCCCTCGATCAGGTGCCCCCAATCCTTGACGCCCCGATCGCGCTTGATCGCCGACATGACGAGGCCGCCGAGGAAGCCCATCAGCGTCACGAGCCCCGCCAGGAGGCAGGCCTGAAGCGGCGAGAACGGCGTCGCCCACCACAGCGCCGTGCCGATCGCCATCGCGGCCGCGCCCCCGCCGATCAGCCCCTCCCAGGTCTTGGACGGCGAGAGGTCCGGCGCGATCCTGGTGCGCCCCCAGATCTTGCCGCAGACATATTGGAGCACGTCGCTCATCTGCACGACGAGGACCAAGAAGGCGATGAGGAGAAGGCTCCTGCCCTCGTAGCCCGGAATCTGGAGCATCGCGAGGGCGGGCACGTGAGACAGGCAGAACACGCAGATCATCAGCCCCCACTGCACGCCCGCGACCCGGTCGAGGAAGTTCGTCGTGTCGCCCCGGAGCGCCGCGACGATCGGCAGGAGCAGGAAGGCGTAGACGGGGATCAGCACCGCCATGAGGCCGTACCACTCCGTCCAGACGAGCCAGTACTGCGCCGGCAGGACCACGAAGAAGACGATCCCGAGCGCGTAATGGTCGCCGCGCCGGGTGCGCGTCAGCGTCATGTACTCGCGCAGGGCCGTGAACGACGCGAAGGCGAAGACGAGGACGAGCCCCGCCTTGCCCAGGGCGAACGCCCCGCCGAGCACCGCCACCATCACCCACCAGGCCCGGATGCGGGCGTTGAGGTTGTCGATCGTGGGGTTCGGGCCCGCCAGCGCGGCGCGCCGATGCAGGACGAGGCCGACGAGCGAAGCGGTCGCGAGGACGCCGACGACGCCGGCGAACAGGGCGAGGGCGTGAGGGCTCATGGGGCCTCCCGGCCGTTCGGCGCGAGGGTGAGGAGCGCGTCGCGCGCCCGGTCGAGGAACGCGGCCTTGCCCTCCCCCGGCCCCGGCCGCACCGGCTCGCCGAAGGTGACCGAGCACAGGAGGGGCAGGGGCAGGAACTCGCCCTTCGGCAGCACCCGGTTCACGTTCTCGATCCAGACCGGCACGCAGGCGACCTCCGGATGGGCATGGGCCAGATGGTACAGGCCGCTCTTGAAGGGCAGGAGGGGCGCGTCCGTGGCGTTGCGGGTGCCCTCGGGAAACAGGATGAGCGAGAAGCCGGCCCGCAGGGCGTCGCTCATCGCGACGATCGGGTCCGCCGCGCGGGTGGCCGGGTTGCGGTCGACGAGGACCGCCGCGAACAGGGTCTCCCCGAGATAAAGCCGCCAGGCGGTGCGGCCCCAATAATCCGCCGCCGCCACGGGGCGGGTCGCCCGCCGCATCGGGGGCGGCAGGACGGACCAGATCAGGACGAAGTCCCCGTGGCTGGCGTGGTTGGCGTAGTAGATCCGCTGCTCGGGCGCCGGCGCGCAGCCGCGCCACTCGGCCCGCACCCCCGTGACGGCCCGGGCGAAGCCGGCCAGCCCCCCCGCGACGATCCGGTCGATCATGCGAGCCCCCGGCCGAGGGCGGCCAGGCCGGCGGCGAGCCCCAGGAGCGCCCCCTGGGCGCCGAGCGCCGCCGCCTGGAGCGCCACGAGGCGGCGCGCCCCGGCGACGCGCGCGGGCATCGACCGCCCGGTCTTGGCGCTGGGCATCAGGCCGAGCGCCGCCATCGCGGCGTCGAAGCCCGCGAGATCCGGCTGGCGACCGAGGCGCCGGAACAGCGCCTCGTCGAAGCCCGTGCGCGCCGCGAGGAGCCCCTGGGCGAGACCCGAGGCGAGGCTGAGGCCCGCGGCACACATCCACGCGCCCGGGGCCGCGACGGCGCCGCCCGCCAGCGCCAGGGCGGCGGCGAGCGCGAGGCCGAGGGAGAGGGAGCGCAGCGGGCGCGCCTGGGCCAGGAGGTCGGCGGCGATCGCCGCCATCAGGTCGGGAGCGGGCTCGCGCGTCATGGCAGCACCCCGCCCGCGCGGGCGATGGCCAGGCGGGCTTCCCCGCCGATCACGATCTGCGGGCGCGCCGCGTGCACCATTCCGATCGCCTCCTCGACGGTCCGCGCGCGCCGTCCGGAGAAGCCAGGTCGCGACGGCGGCCGCCGACCGCGAATAGCCGAGGGCGCAGGCCGCGAGCACGGGCCCGTCCGTCCGCGCCTGCTCGATCGCGTCCGCCGCCCCGCGCAGGCGCGCCGGGGACGGCGTCGCGAGGTCGAGGAGGGGCACCGCCCGCGTCGCCGCGAAGCCCGCGGGCGAGGGCAGCTCGGCGCAAAGATCGACCAGGGTCGCGCCCCGCCAGCGCGCCGCGGCGCGCCCCTGCGGGAGCCGTCCGAGATGCACGCCGTCCGCCACCTCGGCCGCTGCCGGCTCGCCCCGGGTCCAGGCGAGCGCGTTGAGGCGCGCGGCCAGGCGGTAGGGCGCCAGCAGGACCAGGGCCGCGAGGCTGACCGTGCCGTCGGGCGCCTTCTGGAACGCCGATTCCCCGAGGAAGCCATAGGCCAGGGCCACCAGGGCGAGCGACAGGGCAGGCCAGGCGAGCCACAGGGCCGCGCCGCCAAGGGACGCGGCCGCGAGGGCGAGGCCCGCCGCCCCGGCCGCGTAGGCCCCCGCGAGGCGCCGGCGCCTGCGATCGGGGGCGAGCGGCGCCGGGCGCGGCGGATCGCCCGACAGGGGCCACAGCCAGAGGCAGGCGAAGCCCAGCAGCGCGCCGGTCGGCACGTCGATCGCGTGGTGCTGGTACGTCGTGAGCACGGAGATGCCGATCAGCGCGAACCAGGCGTGCAGCGCCGGACGCCACGCCCCGGGCAGATGACGCGCGTAGAGGTCCCACAGGATCACGAGGAGCGCGATATGGAGCGAGGGCGCCTGGTTGAAGGGCTTGTCGAAGCTCGTCAGCGCGTCGAACATGAAGCCCGGCAGGCCGGTCGTCTCCGGGCGCTCGAAGGTGAAGCGCAGCGGCCAGGCGATGAAGCAGGCGACCGCGACCACCTGGGCGGCGAGGAGGCGCCGTCCATGCCGGTCGAGCTCCTCGACGGTCGCGCAGACGAAGAGCGAGGCGGCGTAGAACAGGTTGATCGACCAATAGGGCACGATGGTCCACGCGACGAACGGCACGTGCCGCTCGAAGGCGAAGACCACCGCGCCGACGGAGTCGCGCTGCGCGGCGAGCCAGTTCGCGAGGCCGTAGGTGGCGTAGAAGAACGGCGCCAGGCCCGCGAGCCACAGGCCCGCGCGGCGCCAGGGCCGCCCCGCCGGGCCTGCCGTCACGGCGACGGAGGTCACGGCGCGGTCCTCCGGGCGAGCGACACCGTGAAGATGCCCCAGGGATCGATCCGCTGGCCGACCTTGCTGAAGCCCGCCGCCTCGACGAGGGCGTCCATCTCGGCCTGGCTGCGCCGGCGCATGATCCAGGCGCCCCCGCGATGGCTCGTGAGGGCGCGGGCGATGAAGGCGAGCTGGGGATGCCAGGGCTGGCCCGTATAGACGAGATATCCGCCGGGGGGCACGGCGGCCGCGAGACCCGCCAGCGAACGGGCGACGAGCGCATTGTCGGGGAAGAGCTCGTAGAGCCCCGACACGACGGCCAGGGTCGGGCGCGGGTCGCTCGCGGCGAGGCTCCGCTCGTCGAAGGCGTCGCCCTTGACGAACCGCGCCGTCCCGGCGAGCCCCCGCTCGGCGACGAGCGTCGTGCCGGCCTCCACGTTGAGGTCGCTATAGTCCCGCAGGGTGACGCTCGCCGGCCGGACGGTGGCGCCGGCGAGGGCGTCGAGCACGTAGCGGCCGTGTCCCGCCGCGATGTCGAGGACGTGGATGGGCTTGCCCGCGGCCTGGAGGCGCGCCATGCCCTCCCGCAGGAGCTCCTCGACATGGGCCTTGCGGCGGCGGATGCCCCGCCAGCCGATGGAATCGAGGTAGAGGCGGTCGATGGCACGGCCGACGGGCCCGAGCCCCCGCGCCTCGTCGCGATAGACGTAGTCGAGGGTCGACCCCGAGTCGAAGCCCGTGCGGCGCCCGACGCGAAGGCCCTCCGACAGGAGGCTTCCGAGCCGCAGGCCCAGGCGGACGACGGCCCAGGCGAGGCCCTGCCCGGACAGGAGCGGCAGCGGCGTCGCGAGCCGGTCGGCCTCGTCCCGGGTGAACCCGGCCCGGTCCGCCTCGAGCAAGGCGGGGCGGTGGGGCGGCGCCGCGAAGCGCGCCTCCAGGAAGGCCCGGACCCTGGCCAGCGCCTCGCCGCGGCCGCGCTCGCCGAGGGTGTCGTGGCGGAAGCCTTTCAGGACATGGCGCTCCTTCTCGGCCGAGCCCAGGTTCTCGTAGAAGCGGTGCTGAGGGGCCTGCCGGACGACGACATCCGTCCCGGAGATCAGGACCTGGGTCGGGATCGTGATCGCTCGCGCGTCCGCCACGACCCGCTTGGCCGCCGCGTGCAGGCCGAGCAGCATGTCGACCGAGATCGGCCGGGTGACGAGCGGATCGGCCGCGTAGGAGGCGCGCCGCTCGGGATCCCGGGTGAGGAAGCGCGCCTTCACGTAGGAGTTCACCGCGAAGTCGCCCCGCAGGCGGCGCAGGAGAGCGAGGCCGGGCCGCGCGAAGGGCACGTAGAGCTTCACCTGGAAGGCGGGCGAGGCGAGGACGAGCGCGCGGATGCGGGGCGCGTAGTCGTGCGCCCAGGCGGCCGCGAGCACGGCGCCGACGCTTTGCGCCACGACCGCCATGTCCTCGACCGGGATCCCGTGCGTCGCGCTCCTTCTCCTCCTCACCATCGTCAACCGCCTGCGCTCCGCCCTGCGCGAGG
>DASPJU010000486.1:0-2177 GCA_035628475.1 Salinarimonas sp.
GGCGAAGAGGCCGTCCGCCTCGCGTGCGAAGCGCTCCGCATCGAGGAGGTAGCGTCCGGCCGAGACGGTCCACCGCGTCTGCGGGTCGGAGAAGAAGCTCGCCGCGACTTCGGCGCGGATCCGGTCGAGCGGCTGATCGTCCCGCGTGCCGTCGACGGCGACGCGCTGCGACGGCCGCGCGGTCGAGAGGATCTCGTTCAGCGACTGCCGCGCGGCTGCGCGGTCCGGATCGAGCTCCAGCACCCGCCGGAAGCTCCTCGCGGCAGCGCGGAGGTCACCGCTCCAGTACTGCGCCATCGCCTTCCCTTCCAGCGCATCCGTTCCCTCGAGCTGCTCGAACAGCGCGATGGCCTCGGCGTACCTCCCCTGCCACATCACCACGCGCGCCAGTCCGAGCCGCACCTCGTGTGTCTGCGGCAGCCGCCGGTACATCGCCTCCGCCTCGGCGAACCGCTTCGCCCACGCCAGCTCGTTGGCGCGCTGCAGGTCGTCGGCCGTCGCGGAGAAGGCGGCACAGAAGGCCAGGATGATCCACGCGCGCTTCACCCGCGCATGGTAGCCGTTCCGGTGGACCGCACGGTCTTGGAAATGACCCACCAGCGGGTCAATCGCTGCCCGCGCGTCGGCCGGTGACCCAGCGAGCGTGCTCGAGTGTTCCGTGCAACTCCCTCTGTTTCCCACGACATGCGGTATTCACCGCATTGGCCGCCACATTGCCATCCTTAATTGTTGCCTGAAACACGGCACAAATCGGAATCGTCAGGAAATAGGAGCTCAATTGAAGAGAAATCTCGCCGTCATCGCCGCACTGATCCTCGTCGTTACCGCCGTTCCCGCATTCGCCAGCCACGGCTGGAGCACGTATCACTGGTCGAGAAGTTGCGGCACCTGTCCCAAGAGCCTGACGATTTACGACACCACGGTCGCCACCACGCGCGCGAACTGGCCGGACCATCTGCGCAAGTCGGTCTTCGGCGATCCGAACAACCCGAACTCGGCCAACCGCCTCGGGTGGAACGACTCCGTCGTCCTGACGCTCTCGATCACCGGCAGCACCGCCAGCCGCAGCACCTGCGCCGCCGTCGCGGGCGCGGTTCGCGTCTGCAACTACCCCTACGGGACCAACGGCTGGCTCGGGCTCGCGCAGATCTGGCTCAGCAGCGGCCACATCTCGCAGGGCACGACGAAGGTCAACGACACGTACTTCAACAGCGGCTACCCGATCACCGAGCAGCGCCACGTGATGTGCCAGGAGGTCGGCCACGACTTCGGCCTCGGCCACACCTCGGAGAACGGCTCGTCGCAGAACACCTGCATGGACTACTACCAGAACACGAGCAACAGCGACTGGACCAGCACCGGCCCGAACTCGCATGACTTCTACCAGCTCGAAGTCCAGCACCACTGGGGCACGTCCAACATCGAGTCGAACCCGAACTGGATCAGCGACGTCATGACCGAGCAGGCCCGCGTCCCGGTCTTCCTCGAAGGCGTCGAGCTCACCGAGCCGTGGCAGTGGGGCACCCCGACCGAATTCGGCCCGGACGGCACCCCCGTCACCTACTTCCTCAAGACCGGCCCGAACCACAACGACGGCGTCCTCACCCACATCTACCCGGCCCGCGAGCTGATGGCCCCCGAAGTCCCGCGCACCCCCGAGCTCGACCCGACCATCATCCAGGACTGAACGCGCTCCGCGGCTTCCCTCTCCCGCCCTCTCGCCACAACGTGGCGAGAGGGCTTTTCTCGCCCGTCCTGCGTTTCCGCCCGGCGTTCCTTGCCGCACGCGCGCCGCACGGACGCGCCGGCCAGCGGCCGGCGTTCCTGCCCTCGCCATGCGCGCCCTCAACGTAGGGCGGGCTTCAGCCCGCCCCTCCCGTGGGCGGTGGAGGGATGATTCTTCGTGACGCGCTCCCCCACCCACGAGGGGGACGGGCTGAAGCCCGTCCTACGTTTCCGCCCGGCGTTCCTTGCCGCGCGCGGCGCCTGAACGCGCCGGCCAGCGGCCGGCGCTCCTTGCCCTCGCCATGCGCGCCCTCAACGTAGGGCGGGCTTCAGCCCGCCCCTCCCGTGGGGCTGGGCGGGCTGAAGCCCGTCCTACATTTGCCGAGTACTAAGGCGCCGCTCGCGCAGCCCCTTCACGAGAAGATCCTTCGATCGGGGCGCTACGGGTCCGA
>DASPJU010000487.1:0-3238 GCA_035628475.1 Salinarimonas sp.
GATGCGATCCTCTACGGCCGCGACGTTGCCGGGGGACTCGGGGGCGTCGGTCATGGGGCGCTCCGTGATGGGGATTCGGGGTGAATATCGGCCTTGCGGGCGGGAGGACAAGCGGTTCGGATCTCTCCCCCCTCTCCCGGATGGGAGAGGGGTCGGGGGCGAGGGTGGCGGGATCGGGAGGCTCGCGCCTGAATCCTCTCCCCTGGAGGGAGAGGGTGGCCTGCGCGGCAGGGCGGGAGAGGGGGCCGTCTGAGGGTGTCGCGCTGCCCCCGCCGCCGCACGAGATCGGCGTCGAGCGATCCTCCCTGTCCCTCTCTCCGCTTTTGCGCGTCCCCCTCTCCCGACCCCGCTTCGCGGGGCCACCCTCCCCCTCCAAGGGGGAGGGGGTCATGGCTGGTTGACCCGCGCCCGCTTCACCCCCGCGCCTGCTCCCATTCCCGCAGCGCCTGCGCGTCGCGGGGCGTCACGTCCGGGTAGGCGGGATCGCTCCCCACGTCGGGCGTCACCTTCCAGGAGCGCGCGCACTTCCTCCCCTGGGCCAGCGCCGGCACCACCGCCACGCCCCGCACCTCGTCGAGGCGGAAGGCGTCGGCCGGGCCCTCGCCGGGCAGCACCTCGATGCCCGAGGTGATGCAGATCTCCGCGAAGTCGAGGCCGTCCAGCGCCGCGCGCACGGATTCGTCCGCCACGTAGACCCGGGGCGCGGCCTCCAGGGAAGCGCCGATGCGCTTGGCCGCGCGCTCGATCTCCAGCGCCCCCGTGACCACGCGACGCACGCGCCGCACCGTCTCCCAGCGCGCCGCGAGCGCGTCGTCGCGGTGGCGGGCGAGGCCCTCGGGGAAGCCCGTGAGATGGATCGAGGGCGCGCCGTCCGGCCGGTAGGCGAGCCAGGCCTCCTCGGCCGTGAAGACGAGGATCGGCGCGAGCCATTTCAGCACCGCGTCGCAGATGGTGTCGATCGTGGCCAGCGCGGCGCGGCGGCGCGCGCTCGACAGCGGGTCGCAATAGAGCGCGTCCTTGCGGATGTCGAAGTAGAAGGCCGACAGGTCGCTCGTCATGAAGTGGGTGAGCAGCGCCACCACGCGCTTGTAGTCGAAGGCCGCGTAGGCGTCGCGCAAGCCCCCGTCGAGTTCGGCCAGCCGGTGCAGCATCAGGCGCTCGAGCTCGGGCATCTCGGCCGCCTCGACCTCCTCGCCCGGCCGGTGATGGGCCAGCGCCCCGAGCATCCAGCGGATGGTGTTGCGGAGTTTCCGGTAGGTCTCGACGAAGGTCTTCAGGATCTCCTTGCCGATGCGCAGGTCGTCCGAATAGTCGGAGGCCGCGACCCACAGGCGCAGGATGTCGGCGCCGCTCTCCTTGATGACGTCCTGCGGCGCCACGACGTTGCCCAGCGACTTCGACATCTTCTGCCCCCGCTCGTCGAGGACGAAGCCGTGGGTGAGCACGATGTCGAAGGGCGCGCGGCCCCGCGTGCCGCAGCTCTCCAGCAGCGAGGAATGGAACCAGCCGCGATGCTGGTCGGAGCCTTCGAGATAGAGGTCGGCCGGCCACTTCAGCTCGGGATTGCCCTCGAGGGTGAAGACGTGCGTGGAGCCGGAGTCGAACCAGACATCGAGGATGTCCGTCACCTGCTCGAAATCCTCGGCCTTGTACTTGTTGCCGAGGAAGCGCTCAGGCGGGCTCTCGAACCACACGTCGGCGCCCTCGGCCTTGAAGGCTTCCACGACACGGCCCATCACCTCGGGGTCGCGCAACGGCTCGCCGGTCGCCTTGTTGACGAACACCGTGATCGGCACGCCCCAGGCGCGCTGGCGCGACACGCACCAGTCGGGCCGCTGCTCGATCATGCTGCGCAGCCGGTTGTAGCCGGCGCGCGGCACGAAACGGGTGGCGTCGATCGCGGCCAGTGCCTTCTCGCGCAAGGTGCCGCCGATCTCGGCGATCGGCTTGTCCATGGCGATGAACCATTGCGGCGCGTTGCGGAAGATGACCGGCGCCTTGGAACGCCACGAGTGGGGATAGCTGTGGCGGATGCGGCCGAACGCCAGGAGCTTGCCGGCCTTGTCGAGGGCGTCGCTGACGGCGCGGTTGGCGTCGCCGCGCACGCCTTGCGCGGTGTAGACCTTCTTGCCGGCAAACAGCGGCACGTGCGGATAGTAGCTGCCGTCCTCGGCCACGGTATCGGGCACTTCCACGCCGTTGGCCACGCCCAGCTCATAGTCGTCGGCGCCGTGACCTGGCGCGATGTGCACGAAGCCCGTGCCGGCATCGGCCGTGACAAACGAACCCGGCAGCAGGCGCACGTCGAAGTCGTAGCCCTGGCCGCGCAGCGGATGGGCCGCGACCAGCCCGTCGAAATCCTCGGGCGCGACATCGCCCAGCACCTTGGGGGTGAACTTGGCCGCTTCGGCGACGGCGTCGACCAGCTCCTTGGCCAGCACCATCTTCTCGCCGGCCTTGGCGCGGCTGCCCTCGCCTGCCTCGACGACCTCGACCAGCGCGTAGGCGATGTCGGGCCCGAAGGCGAGTGCGCGGTTGCCCGGCATGGTCCAGGGCGTCGTGGTCCAGATCACGATCGAGGCGCCGTCGAGCTTGCCACCCTTGGACGTCAGCACCGGGAAGCGGACATGGACGGTGTCCGACGTATGGTCGTGATACTCGATCTCGGCTTCGGCGAGCGCCGTCTTCTCGACCACCGACCACATCACCGGCCGCGACCCCCTGTAGAGGCCGCCGTTCACGGCGAACTTGCCGAGCTCGCGCACGATCTGCGCCTCGGCCTGGTAGGACATGGTCGAGTAGTAGTTCTCCCAATCGCCCTCGACACCGAGGCGCTTGAACTCATCGCGCTGGACAGTGATCCACTTCTCGGCGAACTCGCGGCATTCGCGCCGGAACTCGACGATCGGGACCTTGTCCTTGTCTTTGCCCTTGGCGCGGTACTCTTCCTCGATCTTCCATTCGATTGGCAAGCCGTGGCAATCCCAGCCGGGAACGTAATGGGCATCGCAGCCGCGCATCTGATGCACGCGGTTGATGAAGTCCTTGAGAATCTTGTTGAGGCCGGTGCCAATATGGATGTTGCCGTTGGCGTAGGGCGGGCCGTCGTGAAGGATGTACTTCTCACGCCCCTTCGACCCCTCGCGCAGCCGAGCGAAGAGATTCATCTTCTGCCAGCGGGCCAAGAGATCGGGCTCGCGCTTGGGCAGGTCGCCGCGCATGGGAAACGCGGTCTGCG
>DASPJU010000488.1:0-4002 GCA_035628475.1 Salinarimonas sp.
GATGGCACGGGCGCGCTCGGCGAGATCGTCGGCGCTCGTGTGCTCCTGGTTGCCGGTGATCAGCTCGTCGGAGGTGTGGCCGTAGGTGTCGACCTCGCGATAATAGGCGAGAATGGTCTCGACGCCGGCGAGCACGAGGGGGGTCTTCTGGCCCACCAGGAAGCGGCGCATGGCAGCCTCGATCTCGCGGCAATACTGGCGCTCGAAGGTCTTCTTCTGCGCCGACTGGTTCTTGCCGACATAGATCTGCCAGTCCTCGCCGATGCGGGCCTGCATGGCGTCCGCGAAGGAGGCGGGCATGCCCGGCACCTCCACGTCGCGGATGTCGCCCTCGCCGACCTCCCACAGGCGCACGCGCAGCAGGCTGATGTCGAGCACGTAGGCGCGGCGCGGGAAGGCGAGGAGCGGGATCAGGGGCTTGAGATGGAAGCGGTCCGAGACCTCCACGGCCTGGGGCACCTCCATGGGCAGGCGGTAGGTCTGGATCTTGTCGGGTGTCGCGAAGATCACGAGGCCGTGGGCGAGGTAGCGCCAGAAGCCCTCGTCGGCGACGAGGTCGTCGAGGCCCTCGACGAGCGCGCCGGCCCGGCGCTTGTCGGCGCCCGCCGCCTCCAGGCGGCCCTGCAGCTCGCGGGCGATGTCGCGCAGCTTCACCTTGTCCTGGTTCTCCCCATGCCGGGCGACGAGATGGGTCGGCATCGTGACGGTGACGCAGATGTCGGCGCGCACCCCGTCGAGGCGGCGGAAATCGGTCTCGGAGAACGGATCGAGATAGAGCATCGCGTGGGCCCCTGCGTTGGTTGTCAGGGCTATGACGCGGGGCGTGGCGCGGGGTTCCGGCCGTCGCGGCTCTCAGGCGGACGCCTCCGGCCATGACGGGCGCGGCGGTGACGCGGCTACCACCAGCTCCGGCCGTGCCGCGTCGCCGGCACGCCGAGATGGCGGGCGAGCGTGGCGGCGATGTCGGCGAGCGTTTCGCGCCGGCCGAGGGGCCCGCGGGGCGCGTCGCGGCCGAAGGCGAGGATCGGGACATGCTCGCGGGTATGGTCGGTGCCGCGCCAGGTCGGGTCGTTGCCGTGATCGGCGGTGATGACCGCGAGGTCGCCAGGCCCCAGCACCTCCCAGATCCCCGGCACCCGGCCGTCGAAGGCCTCGAGCGCGGCGGCGTAGCCCGGCACGTCGCGGCGATGCCCGTGCTCCGTGTCGAAGTCCACCAGGTTGACGAAGACGAAGCCCCCGTCGGGCAGGCCGCGGAAGGCGTCGAGCGCCGCGTCGAGGCAGGCGTCGTTGCCGTGCGGCTTGATCTCCCGCCCCGGCGCGCGGTGGGCGAAGATGTCGCCGATCTTGCCCACGGTCACCACCGCCCTGCCCTCCCGGGCCAGGATGTCGAGGAACGTGTCCTCCGGGGGCGGGGTGGCGTAGTCGCGACGGTTGGCCGTGCGGGCGAAGCCCGCCTCGGGGCTGCCCACGAAGGGCCGGGCGATGACGCGCCCGACCCGGTAGGGGTCGCACAGGCGCCGCGCCGTCCGGCAGAGCTCGTGGAGCCGCTCCAGCCCGAAGGTCTCCTCGTGGGCGGCGATCTGGAGCACGCTGTCGGCGGAGGTGTAGACGATGGGCGCTCCCGTGCGCATGTGCTCGGCCCCGAGCTCGTCGATGATCGCCGTGCCGGAGGCATGCCGGTCGCCCAGGATGCCGGGCAGCCCGCCCTCGCGGATCAGGGCCGCCGTCAGCTCGGCCGGGAAGGCCGGCACGGCCTGCGGGAAGTAGCCCCAGTCGAAGGCGACCGGGAGCCCCGCGATCTCCCAATGACCCGAGGGGGTGTCCTTGCCCCGCGAGGTCTCGACGCCGTAGCCATAGGCGGCTGCTGGCACGCCGATCGGTTCGAGATTGGGCGGCATCCGCCCCGTCGAGGCCTCGCAGGCGGGGCCGATCCCCAGGGCCACGAGGTTGGGCAGCTTGAGCAGGCCGGAGCGCAGGCCCGTGCGATCGCCCTCGCCCCGCGCGCAGGCCTCGGCGATGTGGCCCAGCGTGTCGGCGCCGGCGTCGCCATAGGCCGCGGCGTCCCCCGCGCCGCCGATGCCGACGGAATCGAGGACGATCAGGAGGGCGCGGGGCATATCGGTCGGTCCTCATGCTTGTCGTTCGGGGCTCGCCCTGCGGGCGGGCCGGAGCGCCACGATCACTCCCTCACGACCCCCGCCGGCACCGCCTCCAGGTTGAAGGCGGCGGCGAACAGGGCGCGGGTGTACTCGGTCTTGGGCGCGGTGAAGATCTCCTCGGCCGCGCCCTCCTCCACGACCCGCCCGTTCTGCATCACCATCACGCGGTTGGCCAGCGCCCGCACCACCTTGAGGTCGTGGCTGATGAACATGTAGGCGAGGCGGCGCTTGCGCTGGAGCTCGCGCAGGAGCTCGACGATCTGCGCCTGGACCGACATGTCGAGGGCGGAGGTGGGCTCGTCCAGCACCACGAAGCCGGGCTCGAGCGCCATGGCGCGGGCGATCGCGATGCGCTGGCGCTGGCCGCCGGAGAACTCGTGGGGGTAGCGGTCCATGGCGGCCGGGTCGAGCCCCACGTCCGCCAGCGCCCGCGCCACGATGGCGCGGCGCTCGCCGTAGGGCAGGTCCGGGCGCTGGACGAGGAGCCCCTCCTCGACGATCTCGGCCACCGACATGCGCGGCGACAGGGAGCCGTAGGGGTCCTGGAACACCACCTGCATCTGCCGGCGCAGGGGCCGGATCGCGGCGGATCCGAGGCCGTCGATGCGGCTGCCGAGGAAGACGATCGGTCCCTGCGAGGAGATGAGGCGCAGGATGGCGAGGCCGAGCGTGGTCTTGCCGGAGCCCGACTCGCCCACGACCCCCACGGTCTCGCCCTCGCGCACCCGGATCGAGACGCCGTCCACCGCCTTGACGTGGTCCACGGTGCGCTGGAGGAAGCCGCGCTTGATGGGAAACCAGACCTTCACGGGGCCGGCCTCCACGACGGTGGGCGCGTCCTCCGGCACCGGATCGGGCCGGCCCTTGGGCTCGGCGGCCAGCAGCCGCTGCGTATAGGCGTGGCGCGGCTCGCGGAAGACGTCCGCGACGAGGCCCTCCTCGACGATCCGGCCCTTGAGCATGACGCAGACCCGGTCGGCGATGCGGCGCACGATGCCCAGGTCGTGGGTGATGAACAGCATCGCCATGCCGAGCCGCCCCTGCAGCTCCTCCAGGAGCTTCAGGATCTGGGCCTGGACCGTGACGTCGAGGGCCGTGGTGGGCTCGTCGGCGATCAGGAGATCCGGCTCGTTGGCGAGCGCCATGGCGATCATCACCCGCTGGCGCTGGCCGCCCGAGAGCTGGTGCGGATAGGCGTCGAGGCGGCTTTCCGCGTTGCGGATGCCCACGAGGTCGAGGAGCTCCAGGATCCGGGCGCGCGCGGCGCGGCCGGTGAGTCCCTTGTGGAGCGCCAGGATCTCGCCGATCTGCCGCTCGATCGAGTGGAGCGGGTTGAGCGAGGTCATGGGTTCCTGGAACACCATGGTGACGTCGTCGCCCCGCACCCGCCGCATCTCGTCCTCCGAGGCCGGCATGAGGTCGCGGCCCTTGAACAGGATCCGTCCCGAGGGGTGGTGCGCGGCGGGGTACGGCAGGAGCTTGAGCACCGAGAGGGCGGTGACGGACTTTCCCGACCCGGACTCGCCCACGAGCGCGAGGGTCTCGCCCTTGGCGATGTCGAAGGAGACGCGGTCGACGGCGAGCGTGTCGGCTCCGCCCTGGCGGAAGGCGACGGAGAGGTCGCGGACGGAGAGGAGGGGGGTAGGGGTCATCGCCAGGTCGCCACGCAAGAGCGCTCGCCGATCTTCACGACGGCTCCGTCACGGAGATCGAAGGTCCTCTCGACGACGGTCATCCCCAGGCTCAGCTCCGGCTCGCTCTCGATCGTGACGTTGACCGGCCGATCCTCAAGGCCGGCGCGCAGGTCGTCCGGTAGCCTCGTGACCGGATAGTTCATGAAGAT